>JAFZZX010000130.1 GCA_017615515.1 Clostridia bacterium | reverse complement strand
GGGCTTGCGCCCCCTCGTTCGGTCGAAAGCCTTTTAATACTTCTCAAGCCTCCCGTCCGTGCAAATAACCGCATAATAGCCCATTTCTTTATCCCATTTCTGCCTTTTCGTAATCGCATTCCATTGTGCAGTCGTGCCCTGATAAATGATAGAGGTCAAATTGATACAGCGATCAAAGACGCCGTAGCCAATGTCCCTTACGGTAACGGGAATGGTTACGGAAGTCAAGCCGGTGCAATGGCTGAAGACGAGATCGTCTATACGCGACGCGCCTTGGGGAATGATCACACTCGTCAAATCTTCCATATAAGAGAACGCGCACGATTCGATCGTTCTTATTCCGTCGGGAAGTACAAGATCACCGGTTATCTTCTCGCCCTGAACGTACAGGGCACAGTTCGCCTTCGGAAGATTGCCCAATCCCGCGATGGCGCACCATTCTCGAAGATCTCCTTCATAATAAACGGACTTTATTTTTCCACCATAACCTTGAAATACCGAATTGATCATCTTTACGCTTCGCGGAATCACGAGAGAATCGGCTTTCCCGACATATTTCTTGCTTATCGACTTGATTGAAGTTGCGCCGGGTCGAAAAACGATTTTTCCATCTTCGAGTTTTGCACGAGCCGCCCCGCCCACACGCATTTTATCTACGCTCGTCGCATTCCGCTTTCTGTAATAGACCAAGTACAGCAAGCACGCAAACAGACCGAGGACGATCACGCACAGCGCCGCCGCCCAAATGATCCCTTCCAAGCCGAAAAGGACGCCGCCCGCGATCGCGCCCAAAATCAAAAGGATCGCAAGCACTTTCAAAGAATAAATCTTGCATTTCTCCCATTTTCCGAGAGACGTCCACGCCTTTACGTTCTTATTCTCTTGCTCCCATTCGTTTTTGAAGGTTTGTTCCGGAGTGCTGCTGCCGACATTTCCGTATGCCGCCGCGATAAGCATATCGTCCCCGCCTTTCGTCATTTTGGCAATGGATTTCTCTCCTCCTTTCCAAGTGATCTCCACCAAAGAGTACCCGCCGAGATCTTTCGCGACGAGCGCACCCACGACCCCCGCCACCAAATATCCGGTTAGCGCGCTGCCGTCTTTTGCGTCGATGATGCGAATGGACTCAACCGTCTCCGAAAAGATACTCACTCTCGACTCTTTCAAATAAGCTATGTTGCTAGCGGCAAGCACGATTTTTTGTCCTGCGTACTTGCCGGAAACGATCACGTTCAATTCATCTGCCATTTCTCTCCTCCCTACCGCTGTCAAAGCCGATAGCGTTATGCTATCGATTATCATCATTGTATAGCGAATCGCTATAATTGTCAACAGAAGGGATAAGGACAAACCTCCGTGGAAGTCTTACGTAAAAATCTGATCGAATTGCGTAAGTTGCACCGCCTGACCCAACGCCAAGTGGCGAGCGCTTTGGGGCTTGCGCAACCTTCCTATATCCGTTACGAAAACGGAAAGGCGGAACCTTCCCTCGAAAACCTCGTAAAACTTGCCGAACTGTTCGACGTATCCATCGACTTTCTCTGTGGCAGAAAAGAGTATTGAAAAACAAATGAGTATAAAAACGGCGACTAAAATAAGGCGCCGTCTTTTTATTTGAAAACCTTTTTACTGCTTCACGATTCAAAGCGGATCTTATTGATGCCGAGGCTTTCATCGCGTTCTCGTCCCGCCTTGCCCGCCGCCTTGCCGAGAAAGATCTCCGCCGTCAGCGAGACGTTTGCGCTGAAAAGATGTCCGCCGACGATCTTGCCCCCTTCGCCCGCGCAAGTGATGTGCAGGTGCAAGTAAGGCGCGCCGTCCTTCGTGGTCAAGTTGCCGACCAAGCCGACGATCTCGTGATTGCCGACGAAGTGAAAATGCCCGTAATCCGAACGCGCGAGGTCGAATACCCCCACTTTGAAGTCGTCGGTCGCGCCGATGCCCGACACGGAAGCGAGGGTCAAATGCTCCTTCTTCGCCACCTCGAGCAAACTATTCACGATCTCGTCGCCCTTGTCGAGGCGCACGAGGATTTTATCTTCAAATACTCTGTATTCCATAGCGGCTCCCCCTTTTCCAATCAGTATAGCACAAAACGCCGCGCCGAACAAGACGCTCTTGCAGGTCGGAGCAAAACGCTCCTCCACGAAAAAAGCAGCCTGCAGGCTGCTTTTTCTTTTGGATAAATCGAACGCTTATTCCTTTTCGAGGTCGCCGTCCGAGCAATGGATCGTACAATCGCCGTTGGTGCGGAGCCATCCCTCTTCCTTCTCGATCGCGTTCCATTGCGCCTTGGTGCCGCCGAAGTTGACGTCGGTCAAATTGTAGCAATCAAAGGCACGTTCGCCGATCTTTTCAAGCCCGAGGGACAGGTTCACCGTGGTCAGCCCGCTACACGAAGCGAAGGCTGACGCCTTGATCTCGGTTACCTCGTTCGGGATCGTGATCGAAGTCAATTTGCGAGCGAATCCGAATGCGCGCTCTTCGATCGTGGTCAGCGTATCGGGAAGCGCGATCGCCGTCATCGAGGAACAGTTGACGAAGGCGTCTTTGCCGATCACCAAAATGCCGCGTGGAATGACGCTCACGTTGCATCCGAGGATCACGGTCCTCTTCGCCGTCTCGATCAGGCAGTTGCCCTCGCTCCTATAGACGGGATTCCCCTCTGCAACCGTAAGGGACGTCAGTTTGCAACCGCAAGAGATCAAGGCGCGATCCCCGATCTTCGTCAAGGTAGAGGGGAAAGCGAGCGACGTCAAGGCGGAGCAATCTCCGAACGCATTGTCCCCGATCTCGGTCAGCCCTTCGGGAAGGTTGATCGTGGTCATACTGATACACTCGGCAAACGCACCGTATCCTATGCTCTTGATTCCGAGCGGGAGCCGCGCGGTGACCAAATCACGACAAGAACCGAACGTGTCTCTTTCGATCCGCGTAAGCGCAGCGGGTAATTCAAGCGTCGTGATCGGGCAACTATAGAAAGCTTCTTCTCCGATGCTCTTGACCGTAGGCGCAAAGTTCACTTCCGCCAAATCACCGCAGTACCTGAACGCATTATCGCCGATGGTAAGCATCCCGCCGCCCATCGACAGCGACGTCAAGCCGTTGTGCATATAGAACGCATAACTCGGAACGTTCTTGATGCCGGAGGGGATCGAAAGCGCTCCTTCCATCAATTCCCCGTCGATATACAGGACGCGGCCGATCGCGTGATCATACATGATCCCATAAAGATTCGCCATACCGAGCCAGCCTTCCGGTTCGCCGCCGTAGTGGATCTCCAGAATCGCGCGACTGTACGCGAAGGAACTCATTTCAAGGTCCATCAACGTGGCGGGAATGGTCACAGAAACCAATGCGTTGCAGGAAGAGAAAGCATATTCTCCCACCTTTTCGACGCCTTCGGCGATCGTGACGGCCGTCAAATTGCTCTCCTTAAAGGCATTTGCGCCGATCTCGGTCACGCGCTTGCCGTCGTAATAGGAGGGAATAAAGATCTCGGTCTCCGCGCCACGGTAGCCGATCACCACCGCGGTGTCGCCCGTCGTGTCGTAGATCAAGCCTTCGGTCGCACGATGCTCGCCGCAGGTCGTGCAAACGCCGTTTTCATCGAAACGATGGTGTTGGGCGGTGTCCGCGGGGTTCACTGCGTACACATAGGCGCCGCAAGTCGCGCAGATCGTGTATTTGATGCCCACGCCGCAAGTCACGGACTTCACCGTATGCGCAGCGCCGCCGGGCGTGTGACCCGTCCTGTCGATCTTTTGGGTGTCGGTTTGACCGCACGCCGTACAGACGCGCATCTCCTTGCCGTCGTCCGTGCAAGTGGCTTCTTTCACGGTGACCCAATCACCGACGTGACCGAGGTCGCCGTAGCTTTCGGTTTGGGTTTCGCCGCAGATCGTGCAAACGCGATGACGCGTGCCGCGCTGCGTGCAAGTCGCAAGGGTATCCACGATCCACTCGCCCTCGTGCTCGTGATCCTTGCGTCCGTTACCGCCCGACTGCCCGAGCATAACCGTCACGAGCAGTCTCTTCTCGCCGTCGATCCAAGCGACGCCGACCATGCCGTTCTCGCCGCGGTACATCATCGTCGGATAAGGCGACTCGTCGCCGCCGTCCGAGCGCTCCCAATCGGCGAACTCTTCGTCGAAATAGCGCACGAAGGTATCGAACGTCGCCTGCGAGACCCGCCCCGTGATCGTCACGTTGAAGCCCTGCGCGCCGTTTCCGTCCAAGACCTGCAGATCCGCATCCGCATTACCGAGCATAGGGATCAAGACGTCGGTCAGTTCTTCCAGTTGGGTCCGCACCTCGCGATAGCTCTCCGTCATATCTGCGGCGTCGCCGCCCTTCTCGCTGCCGGGGCCGCTGTCCGCGCTGTCTCGCGAGATCAGGTTGCACGCCGCAAAGCAAAGCGCCAGCGCCGCAACGAGCAAGATCGAAACGATAATCAACCATTTTCTTTTCATAGTATCCTCCGTGACGCGATTCGTTATATCCATCCGCGCCTGTGTGACCATTATATTCTTCCTCGCGCGCGATGTCAATAACGAAAAGGCTCCCGACCGCAGCCGAGAGCCTATCGATAGTCTAAAGGAACAACGCGCTTTCAATAGTCCTTTAATCCCAAAAGATAATCCACCGAAACGTTGTAAAAAAGCGCAATATCGACAAGCACCGAAAGCGGAGGTTCGCGCTGATCTTTCTCATAGTGCAAATACGTAACGCTGTTCAAGTGCAACAACTCCGCAAGTTTCCTTTGGGTATAGTGGTTTTCTTCACGCAATTCCCGCAACCGCTTCCCTAAAAAAACATCCATAGAAACCTTCTCCCGAAAAAGTATTGACATATTAACATTTTGGTAGTAAAATAAGGCATAAACTACCAAATTGGTAGCAACAAAGGAGGAGAATTATGGCAGGGTTTTTCACAATGTTTTTACGCCTGAACTTTAATGTGTTCGGCAGGGTGACGGGGAGCGATTTCAAAAACGGCAAATTGCCTTTCGCTTATCTCGGCAAGGGGAAAAAGGAAAACAAAGGCAAGTTGATGATCTACGGAGAAAGACTGGAGGACTACTTCTTCGACAAATCCAACATCGAATCGGTCACTGTAACGGGAAGCAACATCACCTTTAAGTTCCTCGGCAACAAGAGCTATCTCGGCACACAGTATGAAGTCAAGTTCAAGGACGGCAAGACGGCGATTATTGCCATTCCGCAAAACAATACACCCGCTTTTGAGCGCGTAGCATTCTGAAAATCGAGATGATGAAGTTCGATAATGTATATTTTCTTCCCGCTTCCCTGCGGGAAGAAGATTTTTTTCGTAGTGTTTTACTTCGTTTGACAACAGATAGCGACACCACGCCTGACGTTGCGGACATTACTTTCGGCGAAGTTAAAAGGTGTGATTGCGAGATCGTTTACGGAAAGCTGCACCTCGAAACCGATGCGACGGCAAACGTCGGATACGATAGGCAAGAACAGTATCAGGAAAAAGTCCGAAAGTACGATTCCGACGCGAAAAGATTTTACGATGATTGGGAGTGGAAAACCAGAACCGTCACGGATTGGCATCCCTTTTCGACGCATTGTTCCGAAGACGCCGTCGGTGCGGGCTTGAACCGTGACGATAGAAAGAACGACCGCCTGCGCGAATCCCTTTTCCGCAATTACACGTTGCAAGCAATGGTTGAAAAGGCAAAAGAAAACGCGGCGCTCAAACCGATGATTGCGACCGAAGGTGAGCGCAAAGTCGACGGCAGCGGCAGGATCCCCACGCCGACTGCTTTCGGAGAAGAAGATCTGAAACGCGAAACGCGACCTTATATCAACTATCCGGGAGACCACGTCCAAAACATCAGTGAACACTGCACAAAGGAGATCTTGTTTACCGACTGCTATATCCTACCCGTTTATGAGGTCGAATTCGAATATCGGGGAGCGAAATATCGCGCGATTGGATTTGCTCTTGAGGACGGGCGCATAGCGGTGGACATTCCGCCTACACCCGAGCGCAAGGATCCCGGCGATATTGCATTGAAATAGACGCGCCCCCTTAAAATCGCATTTATCCTTTCTTGGATCTTTTGCGGAGCGGCCGTCGCGTCTCAAATTGCCGTATTCTATTTCGGAATCAACTGGGTCGGCTATCTCGCAATCGTCGGATATGCCCTTGCCGTCACACTTCATATCATACGCAACCTGATTTACGATCGAATCGTAAAGGCGGAGACCGCGGATATAGCCACGGCAAAACAACTGGCAACGGAATCCACCTTGTCTAAAAGAGGGTATCCTCGCTTAACCGAAAAAGAAAGAGAGAGATTCAAGGACCTTTCGTCGGTCGGCTCCACGCAAAAATCGGATTATAAACTGACTTCCCCTTACGCTCGCGCATTCGTTATCGCGATCATTTTGGCTCTCGTACTGGGCATCTTTATGGGCGCGGCCGCTTGGAGAAAAAACGACATGGAGGAAGAACGTATCGCCGCGCAAGAGGCTGCCCTATACACTATTTCGCAAGCCTCGGCGCAAGTAATGAACATTTCGTCAAGTTACAAGGATTCCGGATTCAACTACGGTTATTACGTCGATTTCACCCTCGAGATACAGGCGAAATCCGTTGCGATCAGCGGCGTTCGCGTAGAGATCAACGTCTATTACGCAGGTGAGTCGTCGGTGATCGGCGTAGTCACCGCCAACCTTTCGGGGTTGCACTTATCTGCGGGACAAAAGACGACCGAATCGGTTTCGCTCGGCTCGGGAAATCAAGTTTTCAACGCTCTTTATGGGAACAACGCATCGTCTTTCAGATTCGAAGTCAAAATAACGCAAATCAACTTCGAAAACGGAAGAACGGCAAGCTAATAACGCTAAAAAAAACAACCCCATGCCGTGAGGTTACCCCCCTAAAAGTTGGACAGAAATGAAAAACTTTTGAGATGCACTTCACGACGGGCTGGGGTTGTTTTTTGTTTGTCTATCAGTTGTTGCCGGGGAGAGAGGCGAGCGCCTTTTTGAGTTCCTCGTCGGAGGGGATATAGTCCTCCATCACGCCGTCGTGGAACTTCTCGTAGGCGTACATATCGAAGTAGCCGGTACCGGTCAGTCCGAAGAGAATGGTCTTCTCTTCGCCCGTCTCCTTGCACTTCATCGCCTCGTCGATCGCAGCCTTGATCGCGTGCGAGCTCTCGGGCGCGGGCAAGATGCCTTCGGTGCGGGCGAAGGTCTCCGCCGCCGCGAAGACGTCGGTCTGCTTGACTGCGATCGCCTTCATATAGCCGTCGTCGTAGAGCTTGGAGAGCACGGGGCTCATGCCGTGGTAACGGAGGCCGCCCGCATGGATCGCGGAGGGCATAAAGCCGCTGCCGAGGGTGTACATCTTCGCGAGGGGGCAGATCTTGCCGGTGTCGCAGAAGTCGTAGGCGTAGACGCCGCGGGTGAAACTCGGGCAGCTGGCGGGTTCGACCGCGATGATCTCGTAGTCCGCTTCGCCGCGGAGTTTCTCGCCCATGAAGGGAGCGATGAGACCGCCGAGGTTACTGCCGCCGCCCGCGCAACCGATGATCACGTCGGGCTTGACGCCGTACTTGTCCATCGCCGCCTTGGCTTCGAGACCGATCACGGACTGGTGCAGGAGCACCTGATTGAGAACGCTGCCCAAAACATAGCGATAGCCGGGGGTGGTGACCGCCTTTTCGACCGCCTCGGAGATCGCGCAACCGAGGCTGCCCGTCGTTCCGGGGAACTCGGCGAGCATCTTCTTGCCGACTTCGGTCTCCATAGAGGGGGACGGGGTGACGGAAGCGCCGTAGGTACGCATCACTTCACGACGGAAGGGCTTTTGCTCGTAGGAACACTTGACCATATACACCTTGCAATCGATGCCGAGATACGCGCACGCCATCGAGAGCGCGGTGCCCCATTGCCCTGCGCCCGTCTCG
>JAFZZX010000129.1 GCA_017615515.1 Clostridia bacterium | reverse complement strand
GCCGAAGGATTTGGTCTTTTCCAGGGCGATGACGTCTTTGGGTTCTTTGACGACGCAGATGACGCTTTTGTCGCGCTTTTCGCAGATCTCGCAGATCTCACGATCGGTATAATTGCCGCATTCTTTGCACAAATGAACGTTTTGCTTGACCTGCTTGATCGCATCGCAAAAGGCGGATACCGATTCAACGGGCATATTGATCATAGCAAAAGCATATCTTGCCGCCGTCTTCTTTCCGACGCCCGGTAACTTGGTAAACTCGGCGATGAGCCGGGAAATCGGCTCGATATATTCCATCTCAGAAGCCTCCGCCACCGATCATTCCGGAGTACGGACCCATGATCTCCGCCGTTTTCTTGTCGACGGCGTTGAACCCGTCTTGGAGTGCGGCGACGATCAGATCTTCAAGCATTTCGACGTCATCGGGATCGACCGCTTCGGGTTTGATCTTCAAAGAAACGATCTTCTTCTCTCCCGTCAGCGTCACTTCCACCATGCCGCCGCCTGCTTGCGCGGTGAACTGGGTATTTTTGAGCTCTTCTTGTTTGGCGAGCATATCGCGTTGCATTTGCTGTGCCTGGCGCATCAGTTGCGCCATATTGCCGCCGCCTCCGCCGAAGCCGTTAAACTTTCCCATTGTATTATTTCCTCCTTATATTTATGGATTCAGCACCCGAAAAGAGCTTGATTATGTCCATCGTGGACAATGCTCCGGGCGTTTCGTCGTCAAAATGGATCATTTTCACCTCGACCTCTTGTTCCATCTCTTCGGAAACGATGCTCTTCAAAGCGGCGAGATTTTCGGGCGTATCGCACATCGAATAATCGGATTTATTGCGGAAAGCGATGACAAACTTTCCGTCTTTCAGATTGAGGAAACAACCCTTTTCGTTACTGAGCGCCAGGTACAAGAAGATCAAGGGTCCGTCCTTGAGTGCGAGCAGGATCCTGCCGCGCAGTTTCATCATTTCCTTTTTGGTCTCTTCGGGTAGATAATCCATCACGTCGGCGCCCTTCTCGATCGTCATGACGGGCTGCTCATCGACGGATGGGGTCGCCGTGTCAAAGGGTAACGAGCCGATCGCTTCCGCCTTGTCGGGATCAAACGGTAGATCCGTTGCTTCCTTCGATGGGTCGATAGCGGGTTCCGACGCGTGCGGCTTTACGGGCGCGGAAGCGGGATTCTCTGTGGGTTGTGTGGTCGGTAATTGCTTTTTGATCGCGTCGTAAGTCGGCTTCGCGCGAGGCGCGAGCTCAAGATCGGCGACCTTTTGTTCCAAAGAGGCGATCTTCGCAATGAGATCGGACAGATCCTCGCCGGATAGCATTGCCGTCTTGATGATCGCCGTTTCCAATAGGATCTTCGGTTGATTGCTGTAACGTGACTTCGCCTCTACGCCGGAAAAGATGTCCAAAGCGCGCATCATGGCTACGTCGCTAAATGCGCGCGCGATCTCCTGTGCGGCGGAAAAGAGTTTATCCGGCAATTTTAAGGTTTGATTTGCATTTGCGTCGTGTTTTATGATGATAAGATCGCGGAAATACTTGGTCAGATCTTTGGTCAAAAGGTGGACGCTCTTGCCGAGAGAGGACGCCTCTTCGATCAGGCCGATCGCTTCCTTGATGTCCTTGGATAAAGCGGCGAAGGCGATCTTTGCGATCATCGTTGGATCGTTGGCGCCGAGGACGCCCAGAACGCTCTCGTAATCCACGACGTCGGAATAGGAGACGCACATATCCGCAACGGATAATGTATCGCGCACGCTCCCCTCTCCCGCCGCGGCGATGGCGGCGATACCTTCCGCCGTATATTTGACGCCTTCGTTATCAAAGATACGAGCGACGTGCTTTTCGAGCGTCTCTTGGGGTACGAGGTGAAAATCGAGACGCAAACAGCGGCTCATGATCGTGGCGGGGATCTTCTGTACTTCGGTCGTAGCGAGGATAAACACCGCGTGTGCGGGCGGCTCTTCGAGCGTCTTTAACAGAGCGTTGAACGCCGCGCCGGAAAGCTGGTGCACTTCGTCGATGATGTAGACCTTGTACTTGCAATCGACGGGAGCGTATCGCACGTTATCGCGTATCGCACGGGCGTCGTCGACAGAATTGTTGCTCGCCGCGTCGATCTCGACGACGTCCAGACCGGCGCCGGACTGGATCTTGCGGCAACACTCGCATTCCCCGCAAGGAGATCCCTCTCGTGGGGACAGACAGTTGATCGCACGAGCAAAGATCCTCGCTACCGAGGTCTTGCCGGTGCCGCGTGTGCCGGTCAATAAATAGGCGTGGGCGATATTCCCGCTCTTGATCTGATTGACCAGCGTTTTGGTGATATGATCTTGTCCGATGACTTTCTCAAAGGTATCGGGTCTGTATTTTCGATAAAGTGATTGATACATAGTATTCCCACACGTATTATACTATATTTTTCCTATAATATCAATGTTTTTATCTCTTCTCATTAAAATATATGATTTACAAACCGACGACGAAACATTATAATGAAATCACTATGAACGATCTCGTCTCTATTGCGAAAAGTTCCGTTTTTTATCGCGTGGCGGTTCGATCCTTCTTCGACTCCGACGCGGACGGAGTCGGAGATCTCCGTGGGCTGATTGCCAAGTTGCCCTACTTTTTGTATCTCGAAACGGACAGCGTGATCTTGACCGACGTGATCGAATCGGATCATGACGGCGTAACCGACTTTTGCCGAGTGGATCCCGCAGTCGGTACGAACGAGGATCTGGAAGAGCTGATCGCCGCGATGCATTCCGAGAATCTGAAAGTATATCTCTCCTTTTCGCCGATTTTTACGTCCACAGCGCATTCTTGGTTTGAAAAAAGCGCCAAAAGTCCCGATTTGAATCATTTTCGTGAGTATTACGTTTGGAAATCGGGAAAAGACGCCAAAGGCAAGACTCCACCCGACGATCGCAAGACCCGCTCCAAAGAGAGCGCTTGGACTTTCCAAAAAGGGTATTGGTATTTCAGCGAATCGGGAAAGGGGCGCCCTTCTCTCAATTACGACAATCTCCGTGTGAGAAAAGAGATGCTTGAGGTCCTGCGCTTTTGGCGGGAAAAGGCGTGGACGGTTTTGTGTTTGAAAACGCGCGCCTGCTTCCAAAGTCTCCTGCAACCTTCGGTGCAAAGCCGCTTTACACGAATTATGACGATACGTTTTCGGTGGGTGCGCCTCTGTATCGTCTTTTGCGCGAGATCGCCGAAAGATTTGCTTGCGACTTTCCCGTTTTATTGGATTCGGATGGGATCGATCCCTCGTTATTTCCTTTTCTATTAGATGGTGAGTGTCGCGTTGCCGATCAGATCCTCTTCGATCAGCCGATCGATGAAATCGAGAATAAATCATTTTCCTTTAAAAAGTTTTTGAAAAAGTATCTCGCCTTGCAAGGCGATGATCAGATCAAGAAGATCGGTCTCGTCTTCGGTAACGGCAGCCACGATCGCTTGTTGTCGCGGGTCGCGCGCGAAAAAGACGGCGCCGAAGCGACCAAGATGCTTTGTGCCCTGCTTCTGACCGCGCCTTCCGTTCCCGTGATCTATCAAGGAGAAGAAATCGGCATGACCGATCTACCCAAAAAGGCAGTCGATCGTTCGACGATCCCTTGTCCGAACGCGCGCGCTCCTTTCCAATGGGACAATAAGAGCAACGCCGGGTTTACCCTTGCCCTCTATCCCTTTTTACCCGTAAACGAGAATTATCATTCGGTCAACTGCGCCGTGCAATCGGCTAAAGACGACAGTCCGTTGTGTTTTTATCGAAAGATCATCGATTTTCGCCGCAATTCATCGGCTCTGTCAGAAGGAAACTTTGCGGACTATTCGAGCGGTGACGTCGTTGCTTTTACCCGCGAAACGAACGAAGAGGCCCTTCTCGTCGTTGTCAACACCCTGGCTCGCAATTTGACTTACGCCGTTCCCGCCGTTCTGGCGAATCGACGCGCGGAGTGTCTGATCAGTTCTTGCGCCTTGGTCGGGAAGACTCTGCACGAATCCATCGGGCTCAGACCTTACGAAGTGCGTATTTATAGGTTCTCTCGTTCGTGATCAGACTTTCGTCTTGGCTTTAAAGATCAAACTGATAACAAATCCGAAGAAGATCGCCGAAGACAGCCCCGCTGCCGCGGCTTTCATGCCGCCCGTCAGCGCGCCGAGCAGTCCTTCCTTTTCTACCCCCTCTATCGCTCCTTTTGCAAGCGTCGAACCGAATCCCGTGATCGGGATCGTGATCCCTGCGTGCGCGAAATCCTTGATCTCATCGAATACGCCGATCGCCTCGAGCAAGACGCCGATCAACAGAAAAGTCACGAGGATCTTTGCCGAAGTCATTTTCGTCAGATTGATCAAGAGTTGTCCGAGCATACAGACCGCCCCGCCAACGAGGAAAACTTGTAAATAAGTCAGAAGCATCAGTCGTCCTCCCTCTCGAACGCGACCGCATTCGCTATGCCCGGAATGGTCTCTCCTTGTAGTGACGATAGTTTGGAGAGGAGTGCCCCCGTCGGCACGAGCAACAGCCGTTTGATCGCACCCGCACGCATATGATGCAGAAAATAGGAATTAAAGACCACGCTGCTGCAACCCGCTCCGCTGCCGCCTTGCGGGCAACGTTGCTTTTTGTCGTAGATCATCGCGCCGCAATCGAGGTGCACCGCACCGGCTTTTATTCCTTCGCTTTCGAGGAGTTTTAAGAAAAGGCGACTGCCGTAAATGCCGAGATCTCCCGTCACGATATGGTCGTAGTAGTCCACCGAGCGAGAGGTATCTTGCAAGTGTTTCAGCACGGTTTTTGCGGCAGCGGGCGCCATCGCCGCCCCCATATTATTAGCGTCGGATATGCCGAAATCGACGACCTTGCCGATCGTGGCACTTTCCACGAAAATGTTGCTTCCTTCCTTCCCGAGCAGGCTGCAACCTGCCCCCGTGACTGTCCATTGGGCGGTCGGCGTCATTTGCGTGCCGAGTTCCAGAGGATAACGGTATTGCCGTTCCGCCGTGGAAAAATGACTGCTCGTGCTCGCCGTCGCCGTGCGAATGTAACCGCCGTCGATCAAGGCTGCGCCGACGATCAGCGCTTGACCGAAGGTGGAGCAAGCGCTGTACATTCCGATGAAAGAGATGTCGAGTTCGCGTGCGGAAAAGGAACTCGTGATGATTTGATTCAGGAGATCTCCGCCGATATTGACGTCTATATCTTGGGGCGTCATGCCTGCGGCGATGATCGCACCCGAAATCGCGCTCATATGCAGTTTGCATTCGGCCTTTTCATAGGATCTTTGACCGAAATCGTCTTTCCTCAGTCGCTTATGAAAGTAGGGATCGAGCGGCCCCATGGATTCCTTCGGACCCACGATGGAATAACCGGACAAGACGCGCGGTTTATTATTAAAACGAATGGTTTGCGTGCCGAAGTTCATTTTATCGCTCCGATCAACCGGTATACGAAACCTACCGCCACCGAAGAGGCGATGCCGCTGACGATGATGGGTCCTGCGACCACGAACATCTTGCACATAACGCCGAAGATCATGCCTTCCGAGCGGTATTCCATGGCGGGAGAAACGACGGAATTGGCAAATCCCGTGATCGGTATGATGGAGCCGCCTCCCGCGTATTTGCCTATGCGGTCATAGATGCCGAATCCCGTCAGCAATGCCCCCAGAAAGATCATCGCTGTCGACGTGAGTTGCCCGATCACCTTTTCATCGCTCTTCGGTAGGAGCAATTTGAAAAGATCGGAAAACCCTTGCCCGATCATGCAGATCAACCCGCCGACGAGAAAGGCGAAAAGAAGCGTTCGACCTTCTTTGCTCTTCGGGGCGAGCTTTGCATTGAGTTCATTGTATTCCGTTCGACTTATCATTTCTGACGCACTCCTCCGATATGATTTGGTGATAACTCTCCGGTTCGTCGTGATTTTTGGGCTCTAAACGTTTTTCTTTCGGCATTTCTTTATCTTTCATAGCGTAAGTATCGGCTCGATCGAGTCTCTTTATACAAGACAACGTCGACAAAATAGTGCGAAAGGGATAAAAAAGCGGCAAAAGCGACCTGTTTCCGCTTGCTCTATGCGGGTATTATGATCTTCGGAGGAAAGTATGGAGTTCAAACGGGAATTGCAAAAAGGCGTGATGACGGTCACGCTCGGCGGCGAATTGGATGAAAAGAGCGCGCGCGAAACGCGCGAATATCTGGACGACAGCATAAAACGCTATCGTTTTGAGCGAATGATCTTGGATTTTAGCAACGTGGAGTTTATGGACTCTACGGGGATCGGCGTTCTGCTTGGACGCTACAACCTCTTGAAGTCAGTCGGCGCCGAACTCTGCGTGACGGGGATCAAGCCGCAAATCGACAAGGTATTTCGCGTCAGCGGACTCTATCAAATCATAAAGGCGGTATGAAAATGAAAGTAACTAATCACGTGAGAATGGTATTACCCGCAGAGGTCGGGAACGAAGGGTTCGCCCGTGCGGCGGTCGCGGCGTTTTGCGCCCCGCTGTGTCCGACGGTGGAACAGATCAACGACATCAAAACGGCGGTATCCGAGGCGGTGACCAACGCGATCGTTCACGCATATCCCGAGAAAAAAGGAGAGATAACGGTCGAAGTTGTCATCTATGATGACAAGATGGTATCGATCCGTGTTTCCGACGAGGGGATCGGTATGGCGAACGTGGACGAAGCGCGAAAGCCCTTCTATACCACGAAATCGGCGAATGAGCACAGCGGAATGGGGTTCACGATCATGGAAGCCTTTATGGACGCCATCGACGTAGCCTCCGAGCTCGGGGGCGGAACGATCCTGACGATGAGAAAGAATCTGAAAGAAAATGCTTGATCACGATCAAACG
>JAFZZX010000128.1 GCA_017615515.1 Clostridia bacterium | reverse complement strand
GCAGGGCTTCGACGTCGGCTCGTATTTTAAGGTCGTAAAGGACTTTGAAGAGGTCAAAAAGCTGCTCGAAGAGGCGGCGGAACGTCGCCCGCATTTGGACTTCCTGATCGACGGTATGGTCTTCAAGGCGGACGACTTCGATTTGCGCGAAACGCTCGGATTTACCGAGAGATTTCCTCGTTGGGCGCTTGCGTATAAGTTCAAGGCGGAAGAGCTCTCTACCGAGGTGCTCGACGTGCTGTGGCAGGTGTCCAGGACAGGCAAACTCAATCCGCTTGCGGTTTTGTCTCCCGTCGAGATCGGCGGGGCGACGGTCTCCCGCGCCACTTTGTCCAATATCAGCGAGATCAGGCGGAAAGGGATCCGTATCGGCGACCGCGTTTTCGTACGGCGTTCGGGCGACGTGATCCCCGAGATCACGGGCGTCGCTGAGAGCGTCGAGGGAGCGCGCGAGGTCATGAAACCCGCGGTCTGTCCCGTGTGCGGCAGTCCCGTCGTCGAGAAGGGGGTATTCCTCTACTGCTCCAATAAGGAAAACTGCGCGCCCAAGATCATCTCCGCCCTCGAGCATTTCTGTTCCAAGGACGGCATGGATATAGACGGATTGTCCGAGAAGACCATCGAACAGTTTTACGAAGAGTTCGGCGTCAAGACGCCCGACGAGCTCTTCTCCTTGACGAAAGAGGATCTCCTCTCTCTCGAAGGGTTCAAGGACAAGAAAGCCGAGAACGTGATCGCAGGGATCGAGAAGTCCAAGCACACGACCTTGGCGCGGTTCCTGACCGCACTCGGCGTGCCGAACGTCGGCAAAAAGGCGGCGAAAGTCTTGGAGCAAACCTTTGGCTCCCTCGAGAGGCTTATGTCCGCCACCGTGGACGAGATCGCTTCGGTCGAGGACTTCGGCTTGATCACCGCAGGCTCGATCGTGGACTACTTCTCTTCCGAGGAGAATCGCGCGCTGATCGAGCGGCTGCTTGCCGCCGGCATTCGCTTCGTGCAAGAGGAGCGCGGAGAGGGCGTCTTCTCGGGTCGCACCGTCGTGATCACGGGCACCCTGTCCTCGTATAAGCGCGCCGCCGCGCAGGAAGAGATCCGCAAGCGGGGCGGAAACGTCGCCGACAGCGTCAGCAAACAGGTCGATCTCGTCGTCGTGGGCGAAGACGCGGGCAGCAAGCTCGACAAGGCGAAAAAACTCGGCATCGAGATCATCGACGAAGCGACCTTCCTCGAGCTTTTGAAAAAATAATTTTTTCAAGTTTCTTTTCGCAATTTTTCAGAAACGCTTGTATTTTTTTTGCTATCTATGCTATGATATAGAATAATATTTTATTTCGAGCGTATATGCTCGCGGAGGCGCGAATGTACAGCATGACAGGTTACGGCAGAGGCGAAGCGGAAGTAAACGGTCGCACTCTGGTCGTCGAACTCAAGAGCGTAAACCACCGTTTTCTCGATCTCTCCATCAAGTTGCCTCGGGCGCTTCTCTTCGCGGAAGACGCGATGAAGAAGGCGATCTCTTCCCGCGTTTCCCGCGGACATATCGACGTCTTTACGACCTATACCGCTCCCGCAGATCAGGGCGCGCTGACCCTCAACGAGGAGCTCGCCGCGAGTTATCTTGCGCTCGGGAATGCGCTTTCCGACCGTTTCGGCGTGAAGAACGACTTTACCGCGTCTTCTCTTTTGCGCCAGCAGGGCGTCGCCGTCGAGAGCGCGACCGCCGTGCCGGAAGAGGAGATCTTGTCCCTCGTGCTTACGGCGACCGACCGCGCGCTTGACAGTTTGATCAAAATGCGCGACACCGAGGGCAAGGCGATCACCGCGGACGTGATGAACAAGTTGTCGGAGATCGAGAGGTTGACGGGGCTTATCGAGACCCGCGCTCCCCTCGTTACGGCGGAGTATCGCACCCGTCTCGAGGAGAGGATCCGCGAGGCTCTTTCGGGCGCGGACTACGACGAGACCCGCCTCTTGACCGAGGTCGCTCTCTTCGCCGACAAATGCGCGATCGACGAGGAGATCGCTCGTCTGCACGCCCATATCGACCACTATCGCAAGATCCTGTCCACCGAACCCACGGCGGGCAGAAAATTGGACTTTTTAACGCAAGAGCTCAATCGCGAAGCGAATACGATCGGCAGCAAGGCAAGCGACGCCGCGATCGCGGAGAACGTCGTTTTGCTGAAGTGCGAGATCGAGAAGGTCCGCGAACAGATACAAAACTTGGAGTGACTATGAAAAGAGGCAAAGTATTCGTTATTTCAGGACCGTCAGGCGTAGGCAAGGGCACCCTGTGCACGGAGTTGATGAAACTGTATCCCGACCTCGCCGCGACCACCGTATCGGTGACGACCCGCGCGCCGCGTCCCGGCGAAACGGACGGCGTGCACTACTATTTCCGCTCGGACGAAGAGTTCGACCGGATGCTTGCGAAGGATATGTTCCTCGAGACGGTGGATAAGTTCACGCACCGTTACGGCACCCTTTTTTCCGAGGTGGAAAGGGTGCTTGCCGCGGGCAAAAACGTGATCCTCGAGATCGAGATGATCGGCGGCGCTAACGTTAAAAAGCGCATTCCCGACGCAGTCTTGATCTTCATTTTGCCGCCGACGCTCTCCGCCTTGACCGACCGTATCGTCGGGAGAGGGAGCGAGTCCGCCGAGCAGATACGGATCCGCCAGGCGCAGGTGGAGACCGAGTTCGACCAAGCGAAGCCGTACGAATATTTCGTCGTGAACGACGAGCTTGACCTTGCGGTCGAGAGAGTAAAAGCAATCATCGTCGCAGAAGGCTTGAAAGCCGACGCCTGCGACGTAAAAAAACAGTATTTTGGGAGGTAACTACTACTATGATGATCGATCCGCCTATTGATAAGTTGATCAAGAAGACCGAATGCCGCTATATGCTCGTTTGCGGCGTGGCGAAGCGCGCACGCGAGCTCCTGCAACAGGAAGGCGATATGCTCGCCCGTACCAAGGAGAAACCCATCTCCGTCGCAGCGAAAGAGATCTACGAAGGCAAGATCAAGATCTCGAGAGACTAAGGAATGAAGCGTAAAGTCCTCGTGGGCGTTACGGGCGGCATCGCCGCCTATAAGTCCTGCTATCTCGTCAGCGCGCTCGTAAAGCTCGGGTGCGACGTGCACGTCCTTATGACCGACCACGCTCGGGAGTTCGTTTCGGCGATGACTTTCGAGACCCTTTCTCATAATCCCGTCATCACGAATATGTTTCGTCAGGACAGGGAATGGGAGGTCGAGCACGTCTCTCTCGCGAAGAGCGCCGAAGTGGTCGTCGTCGCCCCAGCGACGGCGAACTTTATCGGTAAGATCGCGAACGGGATCGCAGACGATATGCTCACGACGACCTATCTCGCGTCCAAAGCGCCCAAGATCATCTGTCCCGCGATGAATACCGCGATGTACACGGACGAGGTCTTTCAGGCGAATCTTGACAAGGTCGCCTCTACGGGGGCAAGGATCCTCTCTCCCGTCTCGGGGCGCCTCGCTTGCGGAGACGTCGGCGTCGGCAAGATGGTCGAGCCCGACGAGATCGCGGCGGCGGTCAAGGACGCGCTTGCGCTCAATTTGGATTATCTCGGCAAACGCGTACTCGTGACGGCGGGCGCCACGGTCGAGGAGATCGACGGCGTCAGGTATCTGTCCAACCACTCAAGCGGCAAGATGGGCGCGGCGATCGCGGAACGCTTCGCGGATCGCGGCGCGACGGTGACCCTCGTTGCCGGCAATATGACGGTGAGACCCGCCGATAATATCGCCGAGGTCGTCTCGGTGAAATCCACGCACGATATGTTCGAAGCGGTCACGTCCCGCGCGCCCCTGATGGACTACGTCGTGATGGCGGCGGCTCCCGCCGACTATACCCCCGTCAAGACCTATTCGCAGAAGGTCAAGTCCGACGCGTTGACCCTCGAACTCAAAAAGACCGAGGACATCGCCGCGGCGGTGGGGCGGAAGAAGGGCGCGAATACGAAGCTCGTGATCTTCAGCGCGGAGACCAACGACCTTATCGAGAATGCGAAAGGCAAACTCGAACGCAAAAACGCCGATCTCGTCGTCGCGAACGACGTCACGAAGGAGGGCGCCGGGTTCGGCGTCGACACGAATATCGTGACGATGATCGACCGAGCGGGCGGCGTCTATCCCTACGAGAAAATGAGCAAGATCGAGGTCGCCGACGCGATCCTCGACCGATTGAAAGGTCTATGATCGCGGAAGTCATCGTCGACATTTCCACGAGCGAGATCGACAGAATCTTCGATTATATCGCGCCGCCCGAACTCGATCTCAAAGCGGGCGATCGCGTCAAGGTACCCTTCGGCAGACAACAGACCGAAGGGTTCATCGTTAAAATAAAGGAAAACCCCGACACCACCCACGCCTTGAAGGCAGTCACCTCCAAGCTCGACGACTTTACGCCCATCCTTCCCGAGATGCTCGAGTTGATGGAGAGAATGAGCCGCGAATACAATTTGCGGCTGGTCGACGTCCTGCGCCTCTTCATCCCCGCGATGATGCGCGGCGGCAGGATACGCGAGATCAAACGGCACTTTGTGACCCTTGCGGACGGCGTGACCTACGAGAGCGCGATCGCGGCGGTCAAAGCGAACGCCGTCAATCAATGCGGCATCTTGTCCGCGCTCGCTTCG
>JAFZZX010000127.1 GCA_017615515.1 Clostridia bacterium | reverse complement strand
TCGTCGTCCTTGACGTAGAGAGACTTACGCATTCCTTTGGGCAATTGGCGGACAAAACAGAACATACAATCGTTTTTGCAGGGAATGATGTAGTCGGACTGCTCCATCTCGATCCCGAGCGGTTCATCCTCGCTTTTCTCGATCACGAAAGACTGCTCCTTGCCGTCTCGCAGAATCGTGATCGGGATAACGGAGTCCACTTCGTAAAAAGCAAGATCGGCGTCGTCCACGAAAGGATACCCGCCGAGCGATACGATCTCGTCGCCGGGTTCGATCCCCATCTTCTTCGCCACGCTGCCGCGAAGCACCTTTTTTACGATACGCGCCTGTCTGTCCATAATACACAAAATAATACTTGTTTTTTATAGAAAAGTCAATAAAAAATGCGCGTTAGGGCCGCCGCGGGATAAAATCCCACGCTTTTCGCACCCTATCGATATGCTGATCGGAGAAATGCTGCTGCTCGTCGTCGCTGTCCTCGTGATGATCGGCGCGGTAAAAAAAATCACCGCACGTCTCGGGCTGAACGACTACGTCACGACCTTCTTTATCTTCGTGATCGTCCTACTGAATGCGAGAGGGGGCGTTCGCCTATCCGACAACTACGCGTTGTATCTCGGCGGCGTCTTGTCCGTCATTATTGCAACTTATATCCTGCTGTCTCGAATCGAACGGATTTCCGACCTCGTCGCTGCGGCGCTGTCCGCACTCGGATGCGCGGGCATAGTTTTCACCTACACGACACATTTTTCCACCGTAACGATACTCGATCCGCGTTTGCTTGCGATCCTACTTTCCCTCTTGATCGGGCTATGGTGCGCCTGCACGGCGAAAAGGACTTTTTCCTCTTGTTTATTTAGCGCGACGATCGGCTCTTTCCTCGGTGTGACACTCTATCAAACGATCATTCAAAAAAGCGGAAATATCGGCGGAAATTACTCTTTCGCCGTGATGTGGTTCGGTGCGATCTTCGGCATCTTGATCCAGTACCTCTTGACCCATCTGTTACAGGCGGTCAACAGCCCGCGCGCAAACAGTTACTTCGAAGCCGGAGCCATGGCGGAAGAAAGGGACGAGGATAAAAAGGAAAAAAAGTAAAAACTATTCTTCGCCGTCGGGTGGCGGGGGGTTGATCGCGAGGAACTCACGCACCGTCAAGGTGGGCGCAAGCGCCTTTTGTTTGAGGTAATAACGCTGTTCGCGCTCGATCATTTCCTTGCGGCGTTCCGCGTCGACCAGTAATTCCTCTACCGCGGCGTACGTCTCCTCTGCGTTCTTGGAAGGGGTAACGAGCGCGTTGCCGACGAGATAACGATAGACGTCGTGCTCGAGTACGGTGATCCCATCCAATAGGACGACGGGGATGCTGTTTACGAAAGCGGAGAAAACGAAATGCGTATCGGGTATGCTCACGATGATGTCCGCCGCCGCGAAGACCAACGGATAGTCGAGTTCTTGTTTGAAAAGCACTTCTATGTCGTACTCTTCGGCGATCTTTTTATAATGACGACGGATCGAAGCGTTACCGTAGGTCAAGACCAAGAGAGTATATCTGCCCTGCTCTTTTAATAAACGCTCCACGTGTTCCTTGATGGTCGCGGTGCAATAGTCTCCGCCGTTCACGACTACCAGCGGTAGATCCCCGCTGAGACCGAGGAGCTTTCTCGCTTCCTCGCGCGGACGAGTGGCGGATTGCTTCTCGACGAAAGGCATTCCCGAGATCACGATCTTGTCGCGATCCACACCACACCGCATCAATCCGTCCTTCAACGATTCGTTCTCTACGAGATAAAGATCCACGCCCGAACGAACGAACCCACCCGAAAGGGCAAAATCCGATATGACCGCAACGACCTTGACGTCCATACCCGTGATCCTACGCGCAAGAAGGGTCAACTTCAGCGAATAGCGATTGGTCGCCACGATGACGGCAGGACGGAATCTCTTGAAAATATTGACGATCCTACCGATCGCGGCGTTGTGCCTATCGGAAAAAGAGAGTTTCTCCGGCGTCTCGGACAAGATCGCATCCCGTTCTGTCTTGATGCGATTGGCGTCCTTCTTTTCGTTCAACTTACTGAACCAACGGATCAAAAACGGCGCCTTTCCCGCGTAAAAACGAGAGGCCTTCACTCTCCAAAAACGATTGCCCGCGCCGAGATAACCCGCGTCGTCGACCGTGACGACGTCGCACCCCGGGAAAGCGGAGCCGATCACTTGCTCGAGAGCATCGCAGATCAAAGAACCTCTCTGCTTGTCATACAGTATGATCAAATGTCGATTCCAACGAATGCTCACGCCTTTCTCCTTCTGAGGATGTCGCCTTCCGTCGTGACCTCTTCCGTGGGGATCCTGAGGATCTCCTGCACGCGGATCGCGTCCGAAACCGTCTCACCGCTTTCGGTATAGATCTTGTCGACCGAGATGGATCGCGGCTCTTGTACGGGCCGCATCAATTCCAGCCGATCGCCGACCGAAAACCGATTCCTTTGTTCTATTATAGCACACCTTTTCTCAAAATCATAGCCTAAAACTTTCGCAATGAAAGTCGCGCCGCCTTCGGAACGGGAATCCTCATAGGAGATCGTGTCCTTCCCGCCCTTGCCGCCGAGCAAGAAGCCGTGCGTAAAACCGCGGTTGGACGCAAGGGACAATTCCTCCTCCCATTCGGGGCGACAACGATAGTCGTCAAGATGCTCCGCCGCCTCGTCGAGCGCGCGACGATAGGCGTCCGTGACCGACGCTACGTAATAAACCGTCTTCATTCTCCCTTCGATCTTGAATGAGGTTACGCCCGCTTTCATCATTTTATCGATAATGTCTATGGTCTTTAAGTCGTGGCTGTTCATAATGTAGGCGCCGCGTTCGTCCTCTTCGATCGGGAACTCGCGAGCGTCCCTGCTCTTCTCGTGCAAAACGTAATTCCATCTACAGGCCTGCACGCATTCTCCGCTGTAATTGTCACGCCCCGACAAATAATTGCTCAAGAGGCACCTACCGCTATAAGAAATGCACATCGCACCATGTGCGAAACATTCGATCTCGACGGCGGGATCGAGCGCGTCTCTTATGCGAGCGATGCGATCGAGGGAAAGCTCCCTGGCAAGTACGATCCTACTTACGCCCATATCCGCCCAAAACGCGGCGGCTCGCGCGTTCAACGTATTCGCTTGCGTGGAGAGATGGATCTCGAGAGAAGGCGCGACCTTTCGAGCGAGCGAAAGCACGCCGGGATCAGAGAGGATCACACCGTCCGCCTTGATCTCGGCGAGATAACGCAAATGCTCTTCGAGCTCGGGGAAGTCCTCGTCGTAAGGAAAGACGTTGACGGTGACGTAGCCCTTTTTCCCGATCGCGTGCAAATAAGAAAAAGCCTCTTTCATCTCTTCGACGGAGAAATTGCCCGCATAAGCGCGCAGTCCGAATCGTTTGCCCGCGAAATACACGGCGTCCGCCCCGAAGTGGCAGGCAACTTTCAGTTTCTCGAAATCTCCGGCGGGAGAGAGGAGTTCCGTCTTCATTATTTCTCGACGACGATGGGAACGATCATCGGGAAGGATTGCCCGTTGGGCCCGACCATTCTCTTGACCGTGCGACGGATCGCCGCTTTGACGGCGTCGCGATTGTCGGTATTGATATACTTGATGTTTTTGACCGCACCCAGCACCTGCTTCTTCATCTCCGCGATATTGTCTTCGCTGAGAGAAGCCACGCCGCGCGTAATGATCTCAGGCGGCATCGGCTTGCCATTCTCGACGTTCAGAGTCAAGAGCACGATGATGAATCCGTCCGCAGACAAGCGACGTCTGTCGTTGATGACCGGCTCGAGATCGCCGACTGCGTCACCGTCCACGTAGGCGTTGCCCGCTTTGATATTCTCGAGCTTCTTGAGCCCGTCTTTCGCGACTTCGATGCTCCAACCGAGCTCGGGGAGCAGGATATTCTCTTTTGGGATACCCATCGTCTGCGCGATCCCCGCGTGGATCTTCAAATGGCGAAACTCCCCGTGTACGGGAATAAAATACTTGGGATTGATCAGAGAAAGCATCATCTTGAGCTCTTCTTGATGCGCGTGCCCCGAGGTGTGCACGTCCTCGATCGCGGAATAGATGACTTCCGCACCGAGACGGTAGAGGCTGTTGATCACGTTATAGATGCTCTTCTCATTGCCGGGAATGGCGCTCGCGGAGATGATGATCGTGTCTTTGATCCCGACGGTGATCGAGGGATGCTCACCCGCCGCCATACGCGTCAAGGCGCTGACGCGCTCCCCTTGCGATCCCGTACAAATGATACAGAGTTTCTCGGGCGGGATCTTCTTCATCGCGCTCTCGTTCACGATCAAATTGTCGTTATAGCGCAGTAAGCCGAGGGTCTTTCCGAGTTCGACGACCTTGATCACGCTCCTGCCGCTGAGCACGACCCTGCGGTTGTTTGCCGCAGCAATGTCGAGGATCTGCTGAATGCGGTGCAAATTGGAAGCAAAGGTCGCCACGATGATACGCCGCCCCGCGTGCGCCGCAAAGATGCGGGAAATGCTCTCCCCGACCTTGCGTTCGCTGATCGTGTGTCCGGGGCGCTCCGCATTCGTGGAATCCGAGAGCATGACCTTTACGCCCTTCTTGCCGAGGTCGGCGAGCGCCGCAAAATCCATCTTCTCGTTATCGATCGGGGTATGATCGATCTTGAAGTCTCCCGTATGGAAGATCACGCCCTGCGGCGTGTCGATCGAGAGCGCGAGCGCACCCGCGATGGAGTGGCAAACCTTATAAAACTTGATCTTAAAACAATCGATCGAGATCGTGCTGCCCGCGCTGACGGTCTTCATCTTCGCCTTCACGTCAAACTCTTCGAGTTTGGCGCGGATCAGTCCCAAGGTCAAGGTACTGCCGAAAACCGTCGGCGTATCCACCACCTGGAGAAGATACGGCACCGCGCCGATATGATCCTCGTGGCCGTGCGTACAAATGACCGCCTTCACTTTCTCCTTGTTCTCGACCAAATACGTAAAGTCGGGAATGACCACGTCGACGCCGAGCATTTCCTCGGACGGGAAGGTCAAACCCGCGTCAATGACGATGATGCTGTCTCCGTATTCGATCACGGTCATATTCTTACCGATCTCGCCTACGCCGCCCAAAAATCCTATTTTTAATTTCTTAGCCATAAAACTCCGTTATAATCACGCGTAAACGCGGAAACTTTTTTATTTAGATTATAGTAAGTATTATCACGACAGTCAAGCCTTTACCCCACGAATCGGTGTGATTTCGAGCGATTCACCTAAAAAAACCTCTTTACGGCATAAATCGAACGCAAAACCACATACTACGAGCAAAGGAGACTGAGACTATGAACGCTGTGATTATGGCAGGCGGAAAAGGCACTCGCCTCGCGCCCCTGACCGACCATTCCCCAAAACCCTTGATGCCCATCATAGACAAACCGATCTTACGCTATATCATCGAACTATTGAAAAAGCACGGAATCACCGATATATCCGTCACTTTGGGCTATATGGCGAACAAGATCGTCGAGGCGTTCGGCGACGGACGAGACCTCGGCGTAAACCTACATTACGTCATCGAAAAAGAGCCTCTCGGGACGGCGGGTAGCGTCAAGAGCGCCGCATCGGCTTTTGCGGACGATTTCCTCGTGATCTCGGGCGACGCCTATACCGATTTCAACCTGACAGAACTGATCGACTTTCACCGCTCGCACGGAAAGCTCGCAACCATCGCCGCGACCCGCGTCAAGGATCCGTCCCAATTCGGTGTGATGCTGCTTAACAGCGCGGGAAAGGTGCGCTCCTTTATCGAGAAGCCGCGCATCCCGATCAGCGACGTCGTTTCGACGGGCATCTACGTATTCAAGAAGGAGATCTTGAAGAAGATCCCATCGGGATTCCAAGATTTCGCACGCAACGTCTTCCCCACGATCCCGGGGCAGATCTACGCGAAGATCATGAAAGGCTATTGGTCGGACATCGGCACCCTTCTGTCCTACTACAGTACGAATTATCACGTCGCGGAAGAGCGAATGCCGATCTGAAACGCGATCGGATAGTCGAACTTTCACTTTGTAAACAAGATAGCCTGCGCCGCAGAAGTGATCTACGGCGCATTTTCATTCCCGACCGCATAAAAGCGTAGCGAAAACCGTTGCGGATCAAATCGCAAACTTTCGAGAAATCGTAAAAAATATATATCCACGTTTAGTTGCTTTCCGAAATATAATGATATAAAATAAAGGCGAATAAAATATTCAAAGGAGAATATTATGAGAGTTTACAATTTTTCCGCAGGACCTTCCATGCTTTTTGAAGACGTTTTGAAAGAAGCGCAAGCCTCTTTTCTTGACTATGAGAACAGCGGAATGAGCGTAACCGAGATGAGCCACCGCGCCAAGGTGTACGACGGCATTCATAACGAGTGCCTCGCCCTCTTCACCGAACTGATGAAAGTCCCCGACGACTATCAGGTACTCCTGCTTCAAGGCGGCGCGAGCCAACAGTTCGACGCGATCCCGCTGAACCTGATCTCCGCGACGGGAAAAGCCGATTACGTGGTGACGGGCAACTTCGCCAACCTCGCTTATAAATCGGCGAAAAAGTACGGAGACATCGCTCTTGCCGCCTCTTCCGAGGATAAGACTTATACCTATATCCCGAAAGTCACGATCGACAGTTTCCGTAAGGACGCCAGCTACGTGCATATCACGAGCAACAATACGATCTTCGGCACCCGTTGGAAAGAGTTTCCCGAGACCCCCTGTCCCCTCGTGGCGGACGTCAGCAGCGAGATTTTGAGCCGTGACATCGACGTCAGCAAGTTCGGCTTGCTCTATGCCGGCGCGCAGAAGAACATCAGCGCCGCAGGATTGACCGTCGTGATCGTCCGCAAGGATCTGATCGGCAAGGAACTCCCGATCTGCCCGACGATGCTTGCCTATAAGACCCAGGCGGACAAGAACAGCCTCTACAACACCCCGCCCGCATTCAGCATCTATATTGCAATGCTGACCCTTCGCCACATCAAAAAGATGGGCGGCATCTCCGCGATCAACAAGATCAACGTCGAAAAGGCGGCTATGCTCTACGATTTCATCGACAACAGCACCCTCTTTAAGAACTACGTTAACAAGGAAGACCGTTCGATCATGAACGTGCCCTTCGTGACAGGTTCGGAAGAACTCGACGCGAAGTTCGTCAAGGAAGCTGCGGCAAATGGCCTCGTCTCGATCAAGGGACATCGCCTCGTCGGCGGCATGCGCGCCTCGATCTACAACGCGATGCCCGTAGAAGGCGTCAAGAAGTTGATCGAATTCATGAAGAAGTTTGAACTCGAGAACAAATAAGAGGTAACGGTATGTACGAGATCAAAAAATTAAATCCGATCAGCGACTTGATCTACAATAACCTGGACAAAGCGAATTATCGCGTTACGGACGACGCGACGGATCCCGTCGGCATCCTCGTCAGAAGCGCGGCAATGCACGAATATCCGATCAACCCCTCTCTGCTCGCCGTGGCGCGTGCGGGTGCGGGCGTCAACAACATCCCCCTGCCCAAGATGGCGGACGCGGGCGTCGTGGTCTTCAACACGCCGGGTGCGAACGCCAATGCGGTCAAGGAACTCGTGATCTGCGCCCTGCTCCTCTCCTGCCGTGACGTCCTCGGCGGCGTCGCTTTCGCAGGCGGGCTCAAGGGCAAGGAAGACGCGGCGAAACAAGTCGAAAGCGGCAAAAAGGCTTTCGTCGGCCCCGAGATCTTCGGCAAGACCCTCGGCGTAATCGGTCTCGGCGCGATCGGTGCGCTCGTGACCAAGGCGGCGCTTGCGCTCGGCATGAAGGTCGTCGGATACGACCCTTTCTTCACGGCGGAAAAAGCGAAGTCCATCAGCGAAGAACTGGTCTTCACGACCGATCTCGACGTTCTGTATGCGGCGAGCGACTTCATCACCCTGCACGTTCCCTTCAACGACGCGACTCGCGGCATGATCAACGCCGATTCCATCGCGAAGATGAAAGACGGCGTCCGCATCGTAAACTGCGCGCGCGGAGAACTCGTCGACAATGACGCGATCCTCGCTGCACTCGAAGCAGGTAAAGTCAAGAAGTACGTGACCGACTTCCCGATGCCCGCCGTGATCGGCGTTTCGGACAAGATCGTCACGATCCCCCACCTCGGCGCTTCCACTCCCGAAGCGGAAGACAACTGCGCCGTTATGGCGTCTGCCGAGCTCAAGGATTATATCGAAAACGGAAACATCAAAAACAGCGTGAACTGCCCTAACCTCTCCCTAGAGAGAAAGGGAGCTGTGCGCGTGACCGTCCTCACCCGCGAAGCGA
>JAFZZX010000126.1 GCA_017615515.1 Clostridia bacterium | reverse complement strand
TTTGCGGGAGTGGCTCAGTGGTAGAGCGTTGCCTTGCCAAGGCAAATGTCGCGGGTCCGAATCCCGTCTCCCGCTCCAAAGATACGCCCCCTGACGGGATTCCGTTGCGAAGCAAAAAATGCGAAGCATTGGACCCGCCGCGGGACCGTACCGGAGCAAAGCGAAGGTTCTCGCGTCAGCGAGCATCCCGTCTCCCGCTCCAAGATATGCGCCCTTAGCTCAGCTGGTAGAGCAACTGACTCTTAATCAGTGGGTCCCGGGCTCGAATCCCTGAGGGCGCACCACTCAAAACTCCGAGCAATCGGAGTTTTTTCTTACGCCATCAGGGATTCCGCGGCTATGCCGCGCGCCTACGGCGAGAACCCGTGACACGTCCCGTCAGGGATCGCACCTGCTCCCTTTATCTTTTATCTGCCGTTTCTATCGATCGGTTGATTTGGATCTGATATTTATTTGATACAGTGTGCCTATACGGCAATCGCTCTATAGGGATTGTTTTTCCGTAGCGTTATGGTATAATACGAATGATCGGTTTACCGAGAGGAGAAATGTATGGATAGGATCACTTATATTTGGAAAAGGAGCGGCAATTTGAACGAAAACGCCGTCCTTGGGTCAAAACGATGATCGGGAAGATGGTTCGCGGGGTCGTCGATCGCCCGATGGGGAGCCGCCACCCCGAATACCCACATATCCTCTATCCGATCAACTACGGCTACGTCGAAGGAGTATTCGCCGCAGACGGCGAGGAGCAGGACATTTACGTCCTCGGCGCGGACAAACCGCTCGAACGCTTCGAGGGCAAGGTGATCGCGATCTATCGGCGACAAAACGACCTTGAAGACAAATGGATCGTCGCGGTAGACGGACGGGACTACACGGACGAGGAGATCCTCTCCGCCATCGCCTTCCAAGAACAGTATTTCAAAGGGGAATTGATCCGCTGATCAAACGCCTCTTGCGCGGCCTTTACGGCGCGAGTAGAGGGTTTTCACGAACGTGAAAAGCAAGACCGCAAGTGCAACGTACAAAAAGATCTCGAAAACGAGGTCCGCCCCCTTCCCTGCGAGCAAGGCGACGGTCAGCACGATGCCTGCGGCGGTGAAATTGCCCGCGACGAGAGCGAAAAACGTGTTTTTTGCGGATAATCCAAGCAAAGCGGCGAGCAATGCCCCCGCCCATATCCCCGTCAACGGAAGCGGTATCGCGACGAAAGCGAACACGCCGAAGGTAGTAGCGTCCGATCGTCGCTCCCCCTTCTTGTCGGCATTCGAGGCGATCTGCTCTGCGCGCGAGCCCAGTCGCTCCGTTAAAAAGTTCGCAACCTTTTTCGCAAAAGGGATCCGTTTCGCGAGAGCAAGGGTACGGGGAACGGTCACCGAAAGCAGCGCGGCGAGCAAGACGGAAGACAGATAAGCGGCGGACACCCCGCGCCACACCGCCTCTCCCTGCGTGGCGACGTACAGCACGGCGCCCTTGATCTCGGTCACGGGGATCACGGCGAGGAGAGCCGCCACCGCGGTGGGATCCCACCCGAGACTATCGAAAAATGCGATGATCGCCGATGCCATATACTCCCTTGCGCCTCCCTACAAATCGCTTGCATTTTTTTCGCCGTCGTACTATACTCAAGATATGAAAAAGATATTGAGCGCGATGCGTCGCGCGGTGCAGGATTTCCATATGATCGAGGACGGGGACAAGATCGCCGTCGGCATCTCGGGCGGCAAGGACAGCCTGATCCTCTTCGAGTCGCTCTATCGCTACGCGAAGTTCTCTCCCGAAAAGTTTTCCCTGATCGCCGTCAACGTAAACATGGGGTTCAAAGAGACCTCCGCCGAGGAGCTTGAACGCCTACGCGCCTATTTCCGCGAGAAGGAAGTCCCCTTCTTCGAGGAGAAGACCGACATCGCGGAGATCATCTTCGACATTCGCAAGGAGACCAATCCCTGCTCTCTATGCAGCAAGCTCAGGCGCGGCGCTTTGTGTTCCGTCGCCGCGAGAGAAGGGGCGAACAAGGTCGCCCTCGGACACCACGCCGACGACGTCCTCGAGACCTTCCTGCTCTCCCTCTCCTACGAAGGGCGACTCTCCACCCTCGCCCCGACCAGTTATCTGACCAAGACCGATACCACCGTGATCCGTCCCCTCTTATACGTGGACGAAAAGGACATTCGCGGTGCGGCGAGGCGCCTCGAGCTCCCCGTCGTCTTCAACCCCTGCCCCGCGGACAAACACACGAAGCGAGAGTATATGAAACAACTCGTGGAGAACCTGCGCGCCGACATTCCCGACGTTCGCAAGAGTATGCTCAGCGCGATCTGCCATCCGGAACGATATAACCTCTGGAAGAAATAATCTCCTTTTCACCGCATATTTCTGTATTTTTGCTTGGTACTCTCGCCGCCGCGCACGTGGCGTTCCTCTCTGTTTTTGTCGAGGATACCTCTGACAAGACGATAACTCGCGGCGTCTATTTGCGGCAGCCTGACCGTCATATCGCTGTGAACGGTGGACTTGCTGACGTCAAAGACGACGGCCGCCGCTCTGACCGTCGCGTCGTGTTCGATGATATATGCCGCTATCTCGGCTACTCGCTCTTTGATATTCTCTCTCATACTGCCTCCGCCCTACATTCTTATGTCGAAAAATGGTAAAAAAGACGCGCTCCGTGCGATTTCCCGCAGAAAGTCGTTATTGACAGCTTCCCGAGCGCGTAGTATGATAGAGATAACCTGCTAAGGCAGGTTTCGGGGGGATAGACAGATGCAGAGATTCGTAAACGAACGCTGTGACCTACTGGATCAAAAGGGGCATTTGACCTACCCCGGCTACTCGACTTACGAGGTCTGGGACTACGAGCGCGCCGACATACGCGCGTCCTCTCTGCGCATCAAGGAATGGGACTACTATTACGTCGGCAACGAGAAGTTCGGCGTGGCGCTCACGATCGCGGACAATAGCTATATGGGCATGATCTCCGCGTCCTTCCTAGACTTCACGGATGGATTCCAAGAGACCAAGAGCAAGATCATCCCCTTTACCTTCGGCAAGCTCGCTCTGCCCCCTTCTGCCGAAGTGGGCGAGACCTCTTATAAGAGTAACAAGATCGAGATGAGCTTCCGCGTCAAAGAGAAGGAACGTCATCTCCGCTGTAACTACCACGATTTTTGGAACGGTTTTCCCCTGATCCTCGACATCAAACTGACCGATCTGCCGCGTGACCGAATGGTCATCGCTACCCCCTTCGCCGAGAAAAAGACCGCCTTCTACTTCAATCAAAAGATCAACTGTATGCACGCGGAAGGCTACGTGCAGATGGGTGAGCGCAATTACACCCTCGGCACGGACAAAAAGGATATGGGACTCTTGGACTGGGGACGCGGCGTGTGGACGTACAAAAATACCTGGTACTGGAGCAGCCTGAACACCGTGCTCGCGGACGGCAGAAAGTTCGGATTCAACCTCGGTTACGGCTTCGGCGATACCTCGGCGGCGACGGAGAATATGCTCTTTATTGACGGCGTGGCGGACAAACTCGAGGACGTGGTCTTCAAGATCCCGAAAAACGAGGCGGGCGAATACGATTATCTCTCTCCATGGCGGGTCGTCTCACCCGACGAAAGGGTGAAATTGACCTTTACGCCGATCCTGAATCGCGCGGCGAAAATGAGCGTCCTGATGCTCGCATCCGACCAAAACCAAGTCTTCGGAAAGTTCTCCGGAACCGTCACGCTTTCAAGCGGAGAAGTCCTTGAGATCGAGAACGCCGTCGGCTTCGCGGAGCGCGTTTACAACAAATGGTAATTTTCGGATAAATCCGAATAAAAGGAGCATAAATGATCTATATTACAGGCGATTTACACGGGGACTACGACTTTGATAAATTGCCCACTTTCGCAGAGAAGCACCCCGAACTGACCCTTGACGACTACGTGATCGTGGCGGGTGACTTCGGCATATGGTCCGCCACCGACATCGAATTCGGGCTCAAGCGCCACGAAGCGCTCCCCTTTACTCTGCTCTTCGTGGACGGAAATCACGAGCATTTCGATGCGCTGAACGCTCTGCCCGTCGAGAATTGGCACGGCGGTAAGGTTCATCGCCTGAAAGACAACGTCCTACACCTGATGCGCGGGCAAGTATTCGAGATCGAGGGCAAGACTTTCTTCACTTTCGGCGGCGCAACGAGCAACGACAAGGACTATCGCATACAAGGCGAAGACTGGTTCCCCGAGGAAGTGCCGAGCGACGACGATATCGTGGAAGCGAATCGCAACCTCGAACGCGTACATTTCAAAGTGGACTACATCGTCACCCATTCCTGCGACGAAAAGACCCTCTACTATCCGCTGATCAAGAATGCCCGCGCGTTCTTCGTCGTGCGCCCCGAGAACGGCATTCTCTCCTATTTCGAGGAGAAGGTCGATTACGGGCATTGGTACTTCGCGCACTTCCACGTGGACGGCGAGATCAATGACAAGAAGACCGTTCTTTACGAACAGATCATCAGGATCGTATGATCTTTTACCCTTAAAAAGTCCCTACGCTGTCCCTAAAGAGAGCCTTACGATATGACCATCGAACAAGCCTTCCGCAAGCTCGCGAAATCCCCCTTTCGATCTCGCTTTCACCTCTCTCCGGACGAGTGCGCCCAAGCAGAGAAGCTCGGCGAAGAGCGCCTTCGCGCGCACGCCGCGGATCTCATTTCCGCCCGCCTTGCTCCCGCCGCGCCCCACAACGACGGCAAGCAGACCCCGATGCGCGGGCATCCCGTCTTCGTCGCCCAGCACGCCACCGCCTGCTGCTG
>JAFZZX010000125.1 GCA_017615515.1 Clostridia bacterium | reverse complement strand
TTTTCTCAATCGTATACCCGTCTTTCGTGTCTTTAATGACGTATCCCTTCTCCGCGATCTCGGTGCGCAGGCGATCCGCCTCCGCCCAGTTCTTCTCTTTCTTGGCGGCGAAGCGAGCCTCCGCAAGAGTGGCGATCTCGGCGGGCACGTCGATCTTCTCGGGAGCGGGCGCCGTCACCTTGTCGAGCGAGAGACCCAAGACTTTGTCGAAATCAAGCGCGAGCTTGTAAACGTCCTTGCTCTTCGGCAGCTTGACCGCCTCCCACAGGACGCCCAAGGCAAACGGAATATTCATATCATCCTCAACGGCAGCCTTGAAGCGAGCCGCGAGGTCGGCGATCACGGCGGGATCGGTCGGATCCGCGCTCATCTTGTGCGCGTAGAGCGCGTTGCGTAAGCGCTCGTACGAGGTGTGCGCCGCATCCATTCCCTCAAAGGTGAAGTTCAACTTCTTGCGATAATGCGCGTTCAGGCAGAAATAGCGGAAATCGAGGGGCAGATAGCCCTTCTTCTCGAGGTCGGAGATCGTATAGACGTTGCCGAGGCTCTTGCTCATCTTGCCGCCGTCCACCATCATAAACTCGCCGTGCATCCAGTAGTTCACGGTTTTCTTGCCCGCGAGCGCCTCGTTCTGCGCGATCTCGTTCTCGTGATGCACGGGCACGGCGTCAATGCCGCCCGTATGCAGGTCAAAGACCTCGCCGAGGTACTTCTTGCTCATCGCGCTGCACTCGATATGCCAACCGGGGAATCCCATGCCCCACGGGCTCTCCCATTGCATGATGTGGTTCTTGTCCGCCTTTTTCCAAAGGGCGAAATCGGCGGGGTGACGCTTCTCGCTGTTCTCCTCAATGCGGGCGCCCGCTTCCTTTTCGTCCACCGTCTGACCCGACAGTTTGCCGTAGCCGGGGAACTTGCCGATGTCGAAGTAGATGCCGTCCGAGATCTCGTAGGCATAGCCCTTTTCCATCAGACCTTGCACGAAAGCGATCATTTCGGGAATATGGTCTGTCGCCTTCGCGATGATCTCGGGACGTCCGACGTTCAACGCGTCGATGTCCTTGAAGAACGCCTCGGTATAGAACGCCGCGATCTCCCACGGAGTCTTGCCCTCTTTGCGAGCGGCTTTCTGCATCTTGTCCTCGCCCTCGTCGCCGTCCGACAGGAGGTGACCGACGTCGGTGATATTCATCACGCCCTTGACCTTGAATCCGCAATAACGCAGAGACCTTCTCAAGAGGTCCATAAAGATGTAGGTGCGCATATTGCCGATGTGGGCATAGCTATAGACGGTGGGGCCGCAGGAATACATCCTGACGAGGTTCCCTTGCAAGGGGGTAAACTCTTCCTTTTCGCGATCTAACGTGTTATAAACTTTCATACTTCTCCGTTGCCATCCGGCTTTTCGCCCTTCTCGGCTTTCGCGATGTCGAGGCTGATGTCGCTCTGTTCGCCCTCATCGAAAGCGTGAGCGGGAATGCCGAGCTTCTTTTCCAATTCTTCGATGCGCCTATTCAATCTGCGGAACTCCGCAAGGATCGGGTCGGGCAGTTTGATCTGATCCATATCCGCGATGCGGACGTCGCCCTGCTTGACCACCCTGCCGGGTACGCCGACGACGGTACTATGGGGCGGCACTTCCTTCAAGACCACGCTGTTCGCGCCGATCTTGCTGTCGTGTCCGACGGTGAAGGGGCCGAGCACCTTCGCCCCCGCCGAGATCATCACGCGATCCTGAATGGTCGGGTGGCGTTTGCCTTTATCCTTGCCGCTGCCGCCGAGGGTCACGCCCTGATAGATCACGACGTCGTCCCCGATCTCCGCGGTCTCGCCGATCACGACGCCCATGCCGTGGTCGATAAAGAGGCGCCTGCCGATCTTCGCCGCCGGGTGGATCTCGATGCCCGTGATCTTCTTTGCGCGTTGAGAAATCACGCGCGCGATGAACTTATGCCCGTGCTCGTACCACCAATGGGCGCGGCGGTACATACGGATCGCCTTGACGCCCGAATAGGTAAAATACACTTCCCAAAAGCTTCTCGCCGCGGGATCTTTGTCGAGGACGTTCAGAATGTCCTCTTTGGTTTTCTTACCGATAAAGCACATTTTTTCTTCCTTTTATTTGTATTCGAGGACCGCTTTGATCCTTCTGACGCCCGCCGAGGAACTTTGTTCCTTGACGATGCGGAAATGTCCGAGTTCGCCGGTATTCGCCGCGTGCGGTCCGCCGCAGATCTCGGTAGAGAACTCACCGATCGAATACACCTTGACTTTCTCGCCGTACTTGCTGTCGAAGACACCGATCGCGCCCATTGCTTTCGCCTCGGGAACGGTCATTTCTCGGCAGATCACGTCCGCCTTGGCGGCGATCGCATTATTGACGTATTCCTCGATCTTCGTGATCTCTTCGGGGGTCAACGGGCGGTCGAGGTTGAAGTCGAAGCGCAAGCGCTCCGCCGTAATGTTACTGCCCTTTTGGCGAATGTTCTCATCTACTATAGTACGCAACGCCGCATTCATAAGGTGCGTCGCGGTGTGCAGGCGGGTGACCTCGACGGTATTGTCCTGCAATCCGCCCTTGAAGCGCTGTTCTGCGCCCGCGTGCGACTTCTGCTGATGCTCTTCGAAAGCCTTTTGATAGCCCTCGACGTCCACCTCGTAGCCGATCTCCTTCGCGAGCTCCACAGTCATCTCGATCGGGAAGCCGTAGGTATCGTAGAGTTTGAACGCAGTCTTGCCGGAAAGGCGTTTGACGGGCAGATAAGAAATAACTTTCTCGAACTCCTTGAGCCCCTGTTGCAGGACGGAGGAGAAACGCGCGACTTCCTTGTCGAGTTCGGAGAGGATCTTCGCCTCGTTTTCACCGATCTCGGGATAGATGTCTCTGTACTGCGCGATGTAGACCTTCGCGATCTCGGCAAGGCCGCCTTCGGGCAGGTCGATGACCCTGCCGAAACGCACGGCGCGACGGATCAAACGGCGCAGGACGTAGCCTTGGTCGACGTTGGACGGGGTGACGCCCTTTTGGTCGCCGAGCAGCATCGTCGCAGTGCGGATAGGGTCGGCGATGATGCGCATCGCCTTGGTGATCTCGTCGGTTTCGCCGTAGCTCTTGCCCGAAAGCGCCTCGAGCTTCTTGATCGCGCCTTGCAAAAGGTCGGTCTCATAGACCGATTTGTAGCCGTTCAGGATGCAGAGCGTACGCTCGAGCCCCATACCGGTGTCGACGTTCTTCTGTGCGAGGGGAGCGAAC
>JAFZZX010000124.1 GCA_017615515.1 Clostridia bacterium | reverse complement strand
CGACGCAGAGCGTCCGCGACTTCTTCCGGGAAATATAGGATCTTACGATTGCCGCCTTTCCGCGTGACCGTGAAAGAATTGTTTTTGAAATCGAGATCGTCGAGATCCAGTCCGACGCATTCGGAAATACGAATGCCGGTTCCGAGAAGCAGCGTGACGATCGCGACGTCGCGAAACATCGTCTTTTGATGGTAGGATTGTTCTCTCGGAGAGAGTTTTCTACCGATCTCGACTTCGTTTAAGAGCATCGGCACCTCGGAGCCTTCCAGCCGAATGATCTCTCGATCGTGGATCTTAGGCGTGGACACTTTGCTTGCTACGTTGCTCGTCAGCTTGCCTTTATTGAAGAAATACTTGAAAAACGAGCGTAAGGACGAGAGTTTTCGCGCCTTGCCGCGTTCGTCGTTTTTGTATTCCTTGCCGTTGAAGACGTAATAATTCAGGTATTCCAAAAAGGATTCGATATGCGTTTGCGTTACTAAATCCAGCTGTGCGAGCGTAAAAGTATCGAGCGTGTAGGAACGAAACTCGCGAACGTAGGACAAGAGATAGTCGAAAAAGATCCTGAGATCGTATGCGTATGCAAGACGCGTAAGCGGCGTCGTGTTGTTTTCGACGCCGATAAAGAATTCGTTGCAAAAGGAAGGTAACTCCTCGCGTATGGCGCGGATCTTCATCGTAACGGTTTTATTCCTTTTGTCGAAATAGCTTTCATCCATATATAAAGTTTATCATGAATCCGCGTTCGTGTAAAGATAAATCTGGATCGTCGTGATCCGAGCCAATGACGACAAATTGACAAATTGTTTTAAATTATTTGCTGTTTGAAAGTAATTTCCCACTTTTCGAGGTATAACTATTCGTAAAAGTTGTGTTTTGCGAATAGTTTAGCAATGGATAAAAACTTTGTCGAAACCTTCCCCCACCCCGAAATCGTGCAAGTTATTCCCCGATTGCTCTTGACACAGTGGGTGGTAAAAAAGTAAAATAATTACAAGGAGTGTGCTATTTTGGAAAACACGGTTAATACTGATCTGATTCGGGATCACGTCGATTCCTTCATACTAAGGTTTTTGGCATCCGGCGACAGCTATGGATACGACATTCATAAAGCGATCTCCAATGCTACCGAAGGCGTATATGAGATCAAACAGCCTACCCTTTACAGTTGTTTGAAGCGTTTGGAGAAGAACGGATTTATCACGTCCTATGACGGGCAGACCTCTAACGGCGCTCAACGCAAATACTATTCCATTACCGATAAAGGTCGCGAGTTTTTGAATATCGACATCGTGCAATGGGAGTTTTCGCGTACCCTGCTCGATCGCTTGCTCTCCGATAAGCAGATCGATCTTGCTTCGGTCGAGCACCCCTTTGATCCGAGCGAACTGCGTCCTCGTACGAGACGCGGCACGGGTGTTGCCGCCGCCGCTACAACGGACGGCGGTACTGAGGACGTCGATGCCATGCCGGACGCCGACGGTGACCCGATCGCCCCGTCCGAAGCCGATTCGCAGCAACAGATCGGCGAGGCTCAGCCTGCCGTATTGCAACAGACGGATCCCACTCAAACCGCGCCCGAACCCCCTGCTCCCGATCCGCAATCTTCCGTAGCGGCGGATGATGCGTCGGTCGAGCCGAATCAAGCGGTCGCGTCCGCGCCTGCCGACGCACTTTCTTACGATTCCACCTTGCAAGCGACCCAGCTTGACATCGACTCATATATCGAAGATAGGGATAACGCGCCGAAAGAAAAGCCGATCTTGGCCGATTTCTTGCGCGATCACCTGGAGAATAACGCCGACGACTATCTGACGCCTCTGAACGAGCTCTTCCGTGAGCAGCCCTATCTTAACGAGCAACGTCCCCCTGTCTATCAAGAGGAAGCGCCCGAGGAGCAGCACGCGAGACAAAATGCTTACAACTACGGTGAACTCAAGGAACGCGCTCAATCGGAAGGCTACCGCTTGCTCCCTTACTCCAAGGCGGTCTCCACGTCCTATTATTCGATGAATTTCATCTTCTCTGCGAGGTTGAGACGTGATTCTCTCGTCCTTCTCTATTTAGTGATGTTGGCGGAAGTTTTGATCTCCTATTTCGCTCTCGATCGCTTTGCCGGTCTCGGTTACGTTTTCTATTTGGTGGTAGGTTGCGTATTGCTTCTCTGCCCGATCGCGGGTGTGATCTTGTATTTGATCAAGCCCGATAAACGCATACGCGCGGAGTTCGATCTAAAATCATCGATCTCGGGTATGATCATGTTGACGATCAACCTCTTTATCGTCAGCATGCTCTTCGCCTTCTTCCTTTTTAAGGCGGATCTCGGGCGTCCCGCTACGATGATCAAACCGATCTTGTATCCTACTTTCTTGTTTATCGATCTGCCGATCTATACCCTGATCTACGCCGCCCTATATAACACGCGCCGTTATCATTTGAAATAAGAGTTTTGACGAAAAAGAACGGACCTCATAACGAGATCCGTTCTTTTTGTTATTATCCTTGATGGTCAAATGTCTTTTCTGTCAGCCAAAGCGCGCGCCAGGGTCGCCTCATCCGTATATTCAAGGTCGCTCCCCGTGGGCAGTCCGCGAGCGATGCGAGTGGCTTTGACGCCGAGCGGCTTGACGAGCATTCCGATATAGAGTGCCGTCGCCTCACCCGCTTGATCTGTGCCGGTCGCGATGATCACCTCATTCACGCCGCCTCGATTGATGCGCTCCAAGAGTTCCTTGATACGAATGTCCGATACGCCGATCCCTTCAAGGGGGCTCAAATGCCCGTGTAAGACGTGATAAACGCCGCCGAAGGATTTGGTCTTTTCCAGGGCGATGACGGGCTGG
>JAFZZX010000123.1 GCA_017615515.1 Clostridia bacterium | reverse complement strand
GTCAAGAGGAAGCCGAAGCCCAGCAGCGTGCCCGTCAGCGCTTCGGGAAAGCACTTCTTCAAAAGGAAGGCGACAACGACGGTCGGCACGGAGGACAAGAGAATATATTTCCCGTCACGGATCGGGTGCCGCATCAATTCCCAAACTTCGCGCCGCATCCGCACGAGGAGCGCCGCAAGCGTCGCAAGGTGCAGAGCGAGATTGAAAAAGAGCGAAGTCGGACAGACGCCGAGCCGCGAAAGGATCGTCAAATGACCGCTGCTCGACACGGGCAGGAACTCGGTCAAGCCCTGCACGACGCCGACGAGTGCCGCTTTCAGATATTTCATACATCCCCCTTCCCTCGTCTTTTCACGCATTTAGTTGATTTCCGCGCGCGGAGGCGGTATAATAACCATATATTTTACGATAACTAATCGGCAGTTATGCCAAAGGACGGAAATATGAAACTCGGTATCGTAGGTCTCCCGAACGTGGGCAAATCCACCCTCTTCAACGCAATCACTTCCGCGGGCGCGGAATGCCAAAACTATCCTTTCTGCACGATCGAGCCGAACGTCGGCGTCGTCCCCGTGCCCGATAAGCGGGTGGACGATCTCGCCGCGCTGTACGACTCTAAAAAGGTGACGCCCGCCGTGCTGGAGTTCGTGGACATCGCGGGACTGGTCAAGGGCGCGTCCAAAGGCGAGGGACTGGGCAACAAGTTCCTCTCCCATATCCGCGAAGTGGACGCGATCACGCACGTCGTGCGCTGTTACGACGACCCGAATATCACGCACGTCGAAGGTCGCATCTGCCCGAAGGACGACATCGACATCATCGACACCGAGCTCGTGCTCGCCGACCTCGAGAGCGTGGAAAAGCGCCTCGCGAAGGTCAAGACTTCCGCGAAGAGCGGCGACAAGAAGTACCTGCCCGAGATCGAGATGCTCGAGAAGATGCTCGCCCATCTGTCCGCAGGCAAGTCGGGCAGGAGCATCGAGGCGACGGACGAGGAGCGCGAGTATTACGACTCGCTGTATCTCCTGACCACCAAAAAAGTGATCTTCGTCGCCAATATTGCGGAGAGCGACATCGGCAAGCCGGAGAACGACTACGTCAAGCAAGTGCGCGAGGTCGCCGCGGCGGAAAACGCAAAAGTCATCGTGCTCTGCGCGAAGGTGGAGGCGGAACTCTCCGCCCTCGACAAGGAAGATCGCGAAATCTTCAGCGAAGAACTCGGCATCAAGGAGAGCGGTCTGTCTCAGCTGATCACCGCAGGCTACGAACTGCTCGGCCTCATTTCCTATCTGACCGCAGGGGAGAAGGAGACCCGTGCCTGGACCATCAAGAAGGGCACCAAGGCGCCCCAAGCGGCGGGCAAGATCCACACCGACTTCGAACGCGGATTCATTCGCGCCGAAGTCATTTCCTACGAAGAACTGATGGAATGCGGCTCGCTGACCGTCGCGAAAGAACACGGCAAGGTCAGGAGCGAAGGCAAGGACTACGTGATGAAGGACGGCGACGTCGTCCTCTTCCGCTTTAACGTATGAGTATGAACCACAACGAACTGATCGCCTCATTGATCCACATAGACGGCGTCTCCGCGGAGGAGATCCGCGCCCTCTTGGTCCCCCCGAAGGATCTCTCTTTTGCCGATCTCGCCTTGCCCTGCTTCCGCTTCGCGAAGGCGCTCCGCAAGTCCCCCGTAGAGATCGCAAACGCGCTCGCTCAAGAGATCTCGGCGGATCTGCCCCCTTTCCTCTTGTCCTGCACCGCGCTGAACGGCTACTTGAACTTCAAGTTCGCGCGCGACGATATGGCGAAGGAGACCCTCTTGAAAGTGTGCGAGCAAGGTGACGATTACGGCAAATCCGACCTCGGCGCCGGCAAGACGATCTGCATCGACTATTCGTCGGTCAATATCGCCAAGCCCTTCCACATCGGGCACCTGTCTTCCACCGTGATCGGCGGCGCCCTCTCCCGCGTCTTCAAGGCGCTCGGCTACCGCGTGATCGGCATCAACCACCTCGGCGACTGGGGCACCCAGTTCGGCAAGATGATCGTCGCTTATAAAAAATGGGGCGACCCTGCGGAAGTGGAAACGGGCGGCGTGAAAGCCCTGCATAAACTATACGTCAAGTTCCACCAAGAGGCGGAGAAGGACGAGAGCCTGAACGACCTCGGCAGAGCGTATTTCAAAAAGATCGAGGACGGCGACCCCGAGGCTCTCAACCTCTTCTCTCGCTTCAAAGAGATCTCTCTCGCGGAAGCGAACCGCGTGTACGACCGATTGGGCATCACCTTCGAGAGCTACAACGGCGAGAGCTTTTATAACGACAAAATGCAACCCGTACTCGACCTGCTCGCCGCGAAGGGTCTCCTCGTGGACTCGGAAGGCGCGAAGGTCGTAGAGGTCGGCGAGGATATGCCGCCTTGCTTGCTCGTACGTTCGGACGGCGCGACTCTCTACGCGACGCGCGATCTCGCCGCCGCCTACTACCGCAAGAATACCTACGACTTCGAGAAATGCCTGTACGTCGTCGCTTATCAGCAGAACCTGCATTTCCGCCAGGTCTTCAAGGTCATCGAACTGCTCGGCGAACCGTGGGCGAAGGATCTCGAGCACGTTGCGTTCGGCATGGTCTCCCTCGCGGACGGCACGATGAGCAGCCGCCAAGGCAAAGTGGTCTACCTCGAGGACGTCCTGAACTCCGCCGTCACCAAAGCGCGCGAGATCATCGAGACGAAAAGTCCCGATCTTGAGGACAAGGACGCCGTCGCAGAACAGGTCGGCGTGGGCGCCGTGATCTTCGGCGCGCTGCAAAACAACCGCATCAAGGACATCACGTTCAGCTACGACAAGGTGCTGAACTTCGACGGAGAGACCTGCCCCTACGTGCAATACACGCACGCACGCGCGACGAGCATCCTCGAAAAGGCGGGCGCATTCGATCCCCAAAAAGCCGACTTCGCCTCGCTTGAGAACGCGCACGAACTGATCAGCGCGATCGCCTCTTTCGGCGACGCGATCAAGGCCGCGGCGGACAAGCGTGAGCCGAGCATCGTGACTCGCCTCGCGATCGACACGGCGGAACTGTTCAATAAATACTATATCGACAACCGCATTTTGAATGCGGACGAGGGCACCAAAGAGGCGCGCCTGCTCCTGACCGCCGCTGTCAAGCAGACGCTGAAAAACGCCCTCGCGCTCCTGGGCATCACCGCACCCAATAAAATGTAGTTAGCGATCGCGCGAGCGAAGCAGAGCATCTCAAAAAACCGGCGCACTACTTAAGTGCGCTTTTTATTTCCTTCGTAAGATCGTCTCCTCGGATGCTTTCGCTTTCACTTGCTCGATCAGCGCCGCATATTCTGGGACGCGGTGCTCGCGGATCGGCATCGGCCTATGATCGGTAAAAAAGAGGACGAATGCGGGCGAAATGCGCCCCCACCGCTCCACGCGGCGAAACTCGGTCAGCTTCCCCTCGCGGATCAAGCGCTTTGCCACGGCGTGATAACTGTAATACATAGCCTCAGTATGCCCCTTCCGCGCGGCTTTATCCCGCGATCCCCCTTTCCGAAAATGAGAGAAAAATCGATAGGTCGACGCGTTATCGAAAAATTATTTTTTTAATTATCGAAAAACTGTTTACAAATATATCATTTATCCATATAATAGTGGAACAAAGGCAATTGTGCCGAAAGGAGGATACCCTATGCCGACTTACAAGCTGTGTCCGCGTTGCCAACTCAATTATATCCTTGAAAACGAAGACTATTGCAGCATCTGCCGGGATGAATTGCGTGGGATCAAAGTGGAGGAAGAAGACGACGACGTCTACACCAAGACCTGTCCGAGATGCGGGGCACCGATCTCCGAAGATATGGATTACTGCGAGAATTGCAAGCAGGAACTCGGAGACAAGGTCAGCGCCGAGGACGAGACTTGGGAAGGCGAAGAGGAAGAGGACGAAAACGAAGAGATCGAGGCGGAAGACGATGAGGATGAAGCCGAGATCGACGACAACGACATCGCCGACGGTGAATTCGGAGATGACGAGGAAGAAAACGAGATCGAAGAATACCAGGGAGAAGAGGAAGACTTCGGATTCGACGACAACGTGGACGACGTCGACGATAGCGACGATGACGAGGACGACGATGACGACGACCTTTGATTCGTGACGTTCAAAAAACGAAGTAAAGATCCCCCCGAAAATCGGGGGGCTTTTCATTTTCGGGCATAGCCCTATCCTTTACTGGCTACGCACAAGTGCGTCTGTTATTGACCTGCCAGTCATGCAATTGTTACTTGCTACCCGTCAACGGGTCTCGGGGATCAAACATACTCAGCTGGTCACTTTGCTTGTCTTGTTCTAATTGGTGCGCTATGTATTCTTTTATCGCTTTCGTGTTCTTCCCTACGGTATCTACGTAATACCCCTTGCACCAAAATTCCCTGTTTCGGTATGCAAACTTCATATTCCCCCATTTTTGGAATATCATCAAACTGCTTTTCCCCTTTAAGTACCCCATAAATCCCGAAACACTCATTTTGGGAGGAATACTTACCAGCATATGTATATGGTCAGGACATATCTCTCCTTCTATTACTTCTACTCCTTTCCATTTGCATAGTGTCCGTAGTATTTCCCTTATTTCTAATCTCTTGTTTTCAAAAAATACTTTTCTCCTGTATTTCGGAGCGAACACGATGTGGTATTTACAATCCCACTTCGTGTGTGCTAAACTATCTGCAGATATTTCTTTTTTCATAAAACAACCTCCTATTGTATTTCTTTTGTAACTGGCAGGTCACAAAAACATTATACAATAGGAGGTCGTTTCTTCTCACCGGTTAACCTCTACTGAACCACGCGACCATCGCGTGGTTTTCGTTTTACAAAAAAAAGTTCTTCTGCCGAAATCGGCAAGAGAACTTCTTTGTTTATTGTTATACTCGATCTTTTAGATAAAATCTTCGAGGTTGACGGCGGCGGTGTCGATCTCGGAGACGCGCTTGCGCAGTTGCAAGGTGTACGCCGGCGACACGGACAACTCGTCGATGCCGATCTTCATAAAGAAGGGCAAGAGAACCTCATCCCTCGCGAGCTCCCCGCAGATGCCGACGGGAATGCCCGCCTTGTGAGCATTGTCGGCGATCAGCTTGATCAATCGGGTGACTGAGCGATGACGGGGGTCAAACTGCTCTTTCAGATTAGGATTGACGCGGTCGAGCGCAAGGGTGTATTGCGACAGATCGTTGGTGCCGATGGAGAAGAAGTCCACCTTTTTTGCAAAGAGGTCGGAGAGGATCGCCGCGGAGGGGGTCTCCATCATAATGCCGATCTTGACATCCTCTTTGAAGGG
>JAFZZX010000013.1 GCA_017615515.1 Clostridia bacterium | reverse complement strand
GGGTGGAGGTGACGTTCTTCTCCGCCCAAGCCATGATCTCGGTGAGCTCTTTCCAGTACAAGACCTCCTCGAAGGGGATGGTTTCGACCGGAGCGCCCGTTATGATGAGCCCGTCGAACTTCCTGTCGCGGATCTCGTCGAAGGTCTTATAGAAGCGGGTGAGGTGGTTTGCCGAGACGTGCGTGGGGGTGTAGCTGTCCGTCTTGATCAAGGTGACCTTGACTTGCAGGGGAGAATTACTCACCAAGCGCAGGAGTTGCGTCTCCGTCTCGATCTTGGTGGGCATCAGGTTCACGATCGCAATCTCGATGGGGCGGATGTCCTGCGTGGAAGCGCGGACGTCCCCCATAACGAAGATGTTCTCTTCGGATAGTATTTTGTAAGCGGGAAGCGCTTTCGGTATTACGATCGGCATAGTTTCTCCTTATTTGTTGAGCGCTTGCTCGATATCGGCGTAGATATCCTCCGCGCTCTCCAAACCGACGGAGAGACGGATGAAATCCTCGCTGATACCGCAGTCGATCAGCTCGCTGTCCGAGAGCTGACGGTGGGTGGTGGACGCGGGGTGCAGCACGCAGGTGCGGCTGTCCGCGATGTGGGTGAGCTGACGGATGAAGCCGAGGTTGCGGATGAAGTCCGCTGCCTTCGCTCTGCCGCCCTTCACGCCGAAGCAGACCATACCGCCGAAGCCGCCCTCGAAGTATTTCGCCGCGAGCGCGTGATTCTCGTCGTCTTCCAGTCCGCAGTACTTGACCCACGCGACGTGCGGGTTCGCCTTGAGTTTCCTTGCGATCTCGAGCGCGTTCTCGCTGTGCTTCTTCATACGCAGGTGCAAGGTCTCGGTGCCGAGATTGGTCAAGAAGGCGTTGAAGGGAGAGGGGGACACGCCCATATCGCGCATATACTGCATACGCGCCTTCAAGGCAAACGCCGCTCTGCCGCCCTCTTCTACGTAGACGGTGCCGTGATAGCTCTCGTCGGGGGTCGTGAAGTCGGTGTAGCGCGGGTTGCCGCGGAACTCGAAGTTGCCGCCGTCCACGATCATGCCGCCGACCGCGACCGCGTGTCCGTCGAGGTACTTGGTCGTACTGTGCACGACGACGTTCGCGCCATGCTTGAAGGGAGTCACGAGGCAAGGGGTCGCGAGGGTATTGTCGATCGCGAGCAGCAGCCCGTGCTTGCGGCAGAGAGGCACGTAGCGATCGAAGTCGAAGATCACCATCGCGGGATTGGCAATGGTCTCGCCGAACATCAATTTGGTCTTGTCGTCGATCAGTCCTTCGATCTCCGCGTCGGTCATGCCGGGCTTGATGAAACGGCATTCGATGCCGAGCTTATCCAGCGTGACCTTCAAGAGGTTGAAGGTGCCGCCGTACACGGTCGGGAACGCCACGATATTGTCCCCCGACTGCGCGACGGTCAGGACGGTCACGAGGGTCGCCGCCTGGCCCGACGAGGTCATCATCGACGCGACGCCGCCTTCCAAGAGCGCGAGCTTCTCCTCGAGCGCCGCCGTCGTGGGGTTGGAAATGCGGGTATAGATATGCCCGTCCTTCGGCACGTCGAAGAGGTGCGCGAGTTCCTCGGGGGTATCGTAGGCGTAGGTCGTGTTCTGGTAGATCGGCAGGACGTTCGCCTCGCCGGTCTTGGGTTTGTAGCCGCCGTGTAAACAAATGCTTTCCTTATTCATATTCAGTCTCCTTGTACTGCTCGCCGCGCGTCGCGGTCGAGTTGTTTTTCCTTGAGCGATTGCCGCTTGTCGTAGTTGTGCTTGCCCCGCGCGAGTCCGATCTCGAACTTCACGAGAGAATGCTTCAAATAGATCTTGGTCGCAATGATCGTATAGCCTTTCCGCTCCACCGCGGCGCGCAGTTTGTCGATCTCCCGCTTATTGAGAAGAAGGGTGCGGTCACGCCTGGCGTCGGGATTGAAGGCGCTGCCCTTTTCATAGGGCGTGATGTGGAAGTTCTCGAGGATCGCCTGCCCGTCCTTCACGGAGATAAAGCTGTCCGCGAAGCTGACCTTGCCCGCGCGCACGCTCTTGACCTCGCTGCCGACCAAAACCACCCCTGCCTCATAGGTCTCGTCTATGAAGAACTCGTGGTAGGCTTTCTTATTGGTGGCAATGATCTTGATCCCTTCCATACCTTCCTAAAAAAACGGGGGGCTCTCTGCCCCCCTTATCTGTCGAATATGCGAATAGCCGCGCCTCAGAGGGGCTTGACGATAAAGAAGACCACAGAGAGAACGAGCATCACGGCGCCGAGGATCAAGGTAGCACGCTTGAGTTTCTGCTCTCTGGTCGCGCCCTTGTTGTTGTTCAAATAGGTCTCGTTGCTGCCGCCGGAAATCGCGGATACGCCGCCCGTCTCGCCTTCTTGCATCATAACGATCACGACGATGGCGATCGAGATGAGGGACATCAAGATGATCAGGATATTCGAGATGATCGTACGCACGCCCGGATCTACCGCGGCCATAAACATATAATCTAACATAGTTCACTCCTACATTTATAATCGTTTTATTATTTTAGCATACATAAATGCGAAATACAACTGTTTTATCGATTTTTCTTTCCGGCGCCATTCACCCGAGAAGCGAGACGGCAAGCGCGCAATAGACGATGAGCGAAACGGCGTCCACGATCGTCGTGATGAAGGGGCTGGCGACCACGGCAGGGTCGAGGCGCACCCTCTTCGCGAGGAGCGGCAACATGCATCCGACGAGCTTTGCGACCACCACCGTGCATGCGAGTGCAAGCGAAACGACAAAACAGGTGTACGGCGTATAGTCTGTATAGCCGAAAAGCAGGTTGTCGATCAACATCAACTTGCCGAAACAGGCAACGGCGAGCGTCAAGCCGAGCAAGACGGCGGCACGAACCTCTTTCCACAACACGCGAACGGCGTCTTTCAGGGCGAGTTCGTTCAGCGCGAGCGCGCGAATCACGGTGACGGACGCCTGCGAACCTGCATTACCGCCCGTATCCATGATCATCGGCACACAGGCAAAGAGAACGGTGCTGATCAACGCGAGTTTGCTCTCGTAGGTGTTGAGGATCAACCCCGTAAAGGTGGCGGAGATCATCAAGATCAAGAGCCACGGGATACGGTTCAGCCAAATGCGGAAGACGCCCGTCTTCAAGTAAGGTCTTTCGCTCGGCAAGACTGCCGCCATCTTTTGGATGTCTTCGGTATTTTCCTCTTCGAGGACATCGATCGCGTCATCGACCGTCACGATGCCCACCATCCTCTTTTCTTCGTCCACGACGGGGATCGCGAGAAGCGCGTATTCTGTCAACAAACGGGCCGCTTGTTCCCTGTCATCCGTCGTGACGGCATAGCAGAAATTGGTCTCCATAAACGACCCGACCGTCGCCTCTTTCGGAGAGAGCAACAATTCTTTCGCCGTGACGATGCCGATCAAATAGTTTTTCTCGTCCACGACGTAGCAGGTATAGATTGTCTCGCGGTCGATCGCGGTCCTGCGGATCTTGTCGAATGCCTCCTCCACCGTCATCGAGGAGCGGAGCGACACGTACTCGACCGTCATAATGCTGCCGGCGCTGTTCTTCGGATATTTAAGCAACTCGTTCACGTAACTGCGGGTATCGCGGTCGCACTGAGCAAGCAGACGCTTTACGACGTTTGCAGGCATTTCCTCGACGATGTCGACGACGTCGTCCAAAAACAGATCGGCGAAAACGTGTCGAATCTCGAGATTGCTAAGGGTGCCGATCAGCGCTTCTTGCCTCTCCGAATCCATTTCGACGAAGACCTCCGCCGCGGCGTCCTTCGGGAGCAGGCGGAAAAGCAACGGCATTTCCTCTTCCTCGACCGCCTCAAGCGCACGGGCGGCGTCCACGGCATTCATCTCGGCGAGCAAGGGTTTCAGCGCGGCGAACTTTTTGTTACGCAAAAGGATCGCCACGTCTTCTTGCGAAAGAACGCGTACCGCAAACTCGGGCGGAAGCGCCAAAATGATCCCGATTCTCGCCGACTCTTCTATCTCGGGGAAGATCGCATTCAATTCGGAGTAATTCAAGCCCTCGATCAAGGCGATCTGCGTCTCGACGGGAAGATACGGCAAGATCGCGGCGACAAGCTTCGGCTCGGCTTCACGCAAAACGGCGAGCGCATCCTCGACAGACGCAAAGGAAAGGAAACCTGCAGCCTCGACAGGAGTCAGCTCCGACAAAAAATCCGCAGCCAAAGAATAATCTTTGTCAAAAAGAAAAGTATTGAAGTTTTCCATCTTTCAATGGAGTCAAACGGGAGAAAAGATCAATAAAGGCAACGGGTCACGCACCTTCGAACCGTCTCTTCTCCGTCACGCAAGTGAACGTCCATGACTCGCACCTCCTTATCAAAATTCGCTTCATTATAGCCCGCATTCGAACCCTTTGTCAACCACAAAAGAAAAAGTTGACAAATCCGCCCCCATCGTAAAATTGCCCGATTGCCGCGCATATCGTCGCCGCCATCGTCAGCCTGTGGCGGATGGTGCCGAAAAAGAAAAAGGAAGTTTCGGAGGAAAAACCCGAAACTTCCGATCAAAACGATAAAACTTTCTCTCCGTTTTACTTGCTGTTTTTATAGACCTTGATCATCTTGCGGACGAGGAAGAGATTGAAGCAATGGCGCTCCACCTCGACGTCGCGGAAGCGCACGTCCGCCCCCATATCGAAAGAAATCGAGCAAAGATCGGGCGCGTAGG
>JAFZZX010000122.1 GCA_017615515.1 Clostridia bacterium | reverse complement strand
TATGAGGAAATTCGCGGAACGGCTAAAAGAACTGCGCGCCGAGCACGGCTTGTCCATACTGGCGCTCGGAAAAGAGATCGGCGTCAGCGACGCCACGATCTGCCGTTGGGAAAACGGCATTTCTGACATAAAAAGTGACGAGCTGATCGCGCTCGCCGACTTTTTCTCCGTTTCAACCGATGATTTGCTCGGATATGAAGGTAGATTTCACAAATAATACTTTTTAATTCTTATCAAAAACAACTGCTTATTTTCGCGAGTTCGTCCGTATACTTTTTGGGTTCTTTCAAAATGACGACAGAGGCGGAGGGATATTCTTTTTTAAGTCGTGCGACCGCTTTGGGCGCTTCGCCGCCGCCCGCATAGAGGACGAACGCGACTTCCTTGCCCGTGAGATCGAGAGAGGCGAGGACGGTATTGATCGGACAAGCGATCCTGCCGTTCCATACGGGAGACCCGATCACGACGCGGTCGTAGCCGTCGAGGTTCGGATCGAAATCCCTAAGCGGCATCTTGTGCCCGATCGTAGCGAGGAATCCGCCCTTCATGATCGCGCCGAAAAAGGACTTCGGCATCGGTTTCGCGGTCTGCACCTTATAAACCTCCGCGCCCATCTCGCGCATCTTCTCGGCGACGAGATCGCCGCTACCGCTCAAACTGTAATAAATAAACAACGTGCTCATAAGTGTTCCTCCCGGATAATTGGGAATTGTGAATTAGGAATTAGGAATTGCGGGTCGCTACGCTCCGAATCAGGTGCGAGTTTCTCTGCACTTGGGGCCCCGAATAACGGTAATCACCTTAGAAAAGCGTCCCTGCCATCGGGGTCCTCGAATAATCAAAGATTATTTGGGGTACAGATGCGAGGCTCGGCAAAGGATGAATCCCCTCTGCGAGAGCGAAGAATCCCGACCCTATTCCTTTTCGGTGCGAGTGGATAAGGGTGCAGATGCGAGGCTCGACAAGCCGATTCGAATAAGCACAGTCAAACCATCGGCGAGAAAGGAGAATGGTGCGAAGACAAACGCTCCGCGATCGCACGAATGGGCGCGTACTTCTTGTACGTAACCGTTCGGGCGAGAAGCGGTAGTGCTGTATTCGCGCCGTTATACGTTCTCGCCCTTAACTGCGAGGGCGACTGCCCCGAGTAATCCCGCGTCATTCTTCAGCGCCGCAGCCTTCACCTTTACGCGCGGATTCAATCCCGCTCCGTAGACGATGCGATTCAAGCGACGAGAGACCTTCTTGATGAAATAATCCCCTTGGTTGCTGATCCCACCGCCGATCAAGACCACGTCGGGGCGGAAAATATTGACCATTCCCGCCAAGCCTGTCGCGACGTAATTGACGTAGTCACGGATCACCTTCACGCCTGCGGGATCGCCCGCTTTCGCAGCGTCAAAGGGGACGTTGCCGACCCTGCCCTGCTCCGCCCAAAGACGAGCGAGCAAGCTATCGGGGCGACGGAGCGCCATACGATCGGTCTGACGCAAGAGCGCGGTCGCGGAAGCATACGCTTCGAAGCAACCGCGATTGCCGCAGGTACAGGGTTCGCCGTTTAGACGGATCACGACGTGACCGCCTTCCGCGCCGGCTCCGCCCTTGCCGGTGATCATTTTGCCATTGACAACGATCCCCGTGCCGACCCCCGTGCCGAGGGTCACCAAAACGACGTCCGAAAGCCCTTTCGCAGCGCCGAAGACCGCCTCGCCGAACGCGGCTACGTTCGCGTCGTTCTCTACGAAAACGGGACAGGAAACGTGCTTCTTCATTTCTTTCACGATGGGCGCGTGCTCCAGTCGGATATTATTAGAGTAAACGATCACGCCCTTCTTGCCGTCCACCGTCCCCGGGATACCCATACCGATCGCGGCGATATCGCTCTCGGGAAGGGACGCTTTCTCGGCGAGCGACTTGACGAAAGACGCCGTTTGCTCCGCCATCTCGGCGCAAGTCAACCCCTCTTTCGTCTTGAAACTGCCTTTCGTAAGGATCTGACCGTCCTCAGTTGCCAAACAGCACTTGATACTCATTCCACCGACGTCTACACCTGCATAGATCATAATTCACCTCAATTGATAAACTCTTCGTAGATCGCGTTGATCGCCTTCTCGTAGTCCTCGCCTGCGACCGCAACGATGATATTCAGTTCGCTCGACCCTTGGTCGATCATCTTGATATTGACCCCCACGCGCGACAGAGCGGTGAAGAGACGGGACGCCGTACCCGGCTTGTACGCCATACCGTGACCCACGGTCGCGATCAAGGCGAGATCGGACTGGATCTCCAAGCGGTCGGGACTGACCGCCTCACGAATGCCGCCGACCAGTTCCTGCAATTTGCCGCCGATCTCGGTATCGGCGATGATCAGGGTCATCGTGTCGATGCCGCTCGGCAGATGCTCAAAGCTCATATTCAGGTTCTCGAGGACGGATAACAATTTCCTCGTAAAGCCGATCTCGTTATTCATCATCGACTTCTCGATCAGAATGCTGACGAAGCCTTTTTTGCCCGCGATGCCCGTGATCAAGCGATCGTGTTGAAGGACGCCGGGCAGGATCATCGTGCCGGGGTTGTTCGGCTCGAAGGTGTTTCTGATGTTGATCGGGATATTCGCTTTACGCACGGGGAAAATGCTCTCGGGATGCAGAACGTTCGCGCCCATATAGGACAGCTCGCGCAGTTCGCGATAGGAGAGCTCGGGGATCGGCTTCGGCTGGTCGACGATGCGCGGATCGGCGGTCAAAAAGCCGTTCACGTCCGTCCAGTTCTCGTATAAGTCCGCCTTGACGGCGCGTGCGATGATCGCGCCCGTCACGTCGCTGCCACCGCGGCTGAAGGTGCGAATCTGCCCCGCAGACGTGCTGCCGTAGAAACCGGGGATCACGACGAGGGAGCCTTCTGCGGCGAGGCGTTTACGCGCAACGTCGTTGGTGTACTCGGCGTTGAACTGTCCGTTGTCGGCAAAGCGAATGATCTCCTTCGCATCGATAAAGGCGCAACCGAGGAATGCCGCGAGGAGCATCGCGGAGAGCCTTTCGCCCTGCGCCGCAGCAAAGTCGGGGATCGGGGACGCGGCGATCCCCGCCTCGATCTCCTTAAAGAGCGCGGCGAGATCCACCTTGTCCTCGACGCCGAGATCGTGAGCAATGCCCTCGAAACGCTCGCGAATGGGGGCGATGAGCTCCTTCAAGGAGCCGCCCTTCCTGCTCTCGTGATAAGCGGTCAGCAAACTGTCCGTGATCTTGATGTCCGCAGAAAAGCGTTTGCCCGGAGCGGAAACGACGACGTAACGTCTATCTGCATCCGAACGAATGATCTCCGCCACGCGGCGAATGGTCTCCGCCGACGCCATGCTGCTGCCACCGAATTTACATACTTTCATTTTATTCTCCTTTCTTCCAGCCGACGTCGTCGGCATTCTTTTTATCTGTCCTATCAACGCAAAACGCCGACGGGAGTTTTCGCTTGCCGCGCGGACGCTTTTTGAGGGCGAATGCGCGCGGAGATCGAGGCTCGACGAGGCTTATACGAATGAGCGTACTCTTTGTACGTGATTTCGTCAAGCCGAAGTCAGAAACGAAGAGCTATCCGATTTCTCCTCTGCTTCAAACGTCCCTTTTCGGTCGCACTCGTTTGAGGGCGAATGCGCGCGGAGATCGAGGCTCGACGAGGCTTGCGCGAACGAGCGTACTCCTTGTACGTGATTTCGTCAAGCCGAAGTCAGAAACGAAGAGCTATCCGATTCCCACCCCAGCCGCT
>JAFZZX010000121.1 GCA_017615515.1 Clostridia bacterium | reverse complement strand
TGTTGATCTACGGTTCCACCCTTGGCGCTTCGACGACGACGGGTTCGGAGAATCTCGGCGATCTGTTGCCGCCTGATGCTCCCGACGTATATGCACACGGGATCGCAGATTACCTTGCGAAAAACGCGGATCAAATGAAGCTGGGGGATTACGGACGGACCTTCTATATTGAGACCAACCCGAGCAAGGATCCCGCGATCTTCGCCTCGGAAGTGGACGGCTGGTACGACGTCTTCGGCAAGACCGATCCGTCGATCGCCATTCCCGCCCGTTACAGCGGCGCGGATCTCGTGGGCAATTTGATCGTACCCATCACCTACAATCACAACCGCGCCAAACAGTTTTGCATGAACAGCAAGACCGTGATCTCGGCGAGCGGCAATACGGTCTATTCCGACAACCTTCGCGTGCGTCAGCAGATCGCGCCCTTCCAGGTGGATACCTTCTATCGCGCGCGTTCTTGGGCGGGTTCGAGCACGAAGTCGTCCGCACCCATTCACGTCCGATATGCCGATCAAAAGTTGGACGTACAGGGTGGGGCGGCGCTCTTCCTGGTCGAAGACTACGACGAGGATACGGACGAATATACCTACAAGATCCCGGCTCCCGAGAAGGGGGATCGCGGCGATCGCGATCTGGATCGTGAGACGCCCTACAAGACGCAGGATATGCTCTGTTTCCCGATCGATTTCGGAGACAAGAGCGGACAGAATCCCGTGAATAGTTCCGTCGTCGACGGATCGACGGTGGTACTCACCGAACCGACGAGCGAGAAACCCTATTACACGCTGACCTTCTCGGAAGATCCGAATACGGCGCAGACCGAAGAGAACCTTTACGGCCGCTTGAATGAAGTCCTCGGCAAACAGATGGCGGAGATCACGATCAAGCAGGCGGATTTCACTTTCGAGATCTGGGAATGCGGCTTGTTCCGTCAGATGACCGCCCACTTCGTCGTCAACGCCAAGATCGGCGGTAAGAAGGGGGACGCGGAGATCGATATGAATTACAAGTTCTATTACGACGACTACGCTTGCGACGTCGTCCGCTTGATCGGGAGCATCGGCTGGGAGAAGTATCTCAGCGACGCGAACCGTGCGGAGTTTGAAAGCAGAAAGAAAAACTATGATGAGGAGTAATATATGAACAACGTTTTATTGACCAACGCAACGGCAAAAAAGCTCTATAAGTATGCGCGCAGTTTCCCGATCTTCGACTATCATTGTCACTTGTCGGTCAAGGAAATGTACGAAAACAAACCTTATAAGAATCTGACCGAGATATGGCTGAAGGGAGACCACTACAAGTGGAGACAGATGCGTACCTTTGGTATAGCCGAAGAGCTCATCACGGGCGACGCGTCGGATTACGACAAGTTTTACGCCTATATCTCGATGCTCGAGACCGCAGTCGGCAATCCGTTGTATCTGTGGTCTGCCTTCGAGTTGGAGTTCTATTTCGGGATCAAGTGCGCCTTGACGCGTGCCAACGCGCAGAAGATCTGGAACAAGGCGAACGACGTGATCGAGAAAACGGGATTCTCTCCCTTGACGGCGATCGGTATGTCCAACGTGGACACGGTCTGCACGACGGAAGAGATCTTCTGCGATCTGATGTATCACCGTTTATTGCGCGAAAAGGAAGCGATCAAGACCAAGATTCTGCCCGCTTTCCGCGGCGATCGGGCGATCAATATCGACAGCCCCGAGTTCGCTAAGAACATCGAGAAGCTCGGCAACGTCGCGAACTTCGTGATCCGCAATCTCGAGGATATGGAAGACGCGCTCCGTCAACGCCTCGACGCCTTCAAGGAGCAGGGCGCGGTGACGACGGATTTCGCGATCGAAGGGCTCAATTATTTCCTTGCTTCCCGCGAGGATGCGGACGCCGCTTTCCGTGCGGCTCTCAAGGGAGAGGTTAGGGACATTGACGCCTATAAGAACTATATGATCCGTTTCCTTTTGACCGAGTGCTACAAGCGCGGATTCAGCGTGCAACTCCATATCGGCGCGATGCGTAACAACAATACGCTGATGAATCATTGCCTCGGTGCCGATACCGGTTTCGACAGCATCTCGACCGTGGACTATCAAACCGGTCTCAAGAAACTCCTGGACGATCTCGCCACGTCGGGCGTCCTCGGAAAGACCATCATCTTTAACCTCAATCCCGCCGACAACGAGTACGTCGGCACCTTGATCGGCTGCTTCCAAGGTAACGCGGAGGGCGTGAAAGGAAAGATTCAAATGGGCGCCGCTTGGTGGTTCAACGACACGAAAAACGGCATCTTGAATCACTTTAAGGCTCTCTCCGAACTCTCGCACTTCGGTTCCTTCCTCGGTATGCTGACCGACAGCCGCAGCTTCATCTCCTATACCCGCCACGACTACTTCCGCCGGTTGCTCTGTTCCTACGTCGGCGAACTTGCAGAGAAGGGTGAGTTTACCAAGGATATGGATATTTTGAGGAAAGTGGTCGGCGAAGTCTCCTATTTGAATGCGAAGAGGTATTTTACGATCCTCGAGTAGGCGAGATGACGTGTAGAGGGGCATATCCTCCGCTAACGATCTCAAAGATGGGCAGTCACGTACGAATAGTACGCTTCTGCCCATATTTTTTCATAGAGCGCTCGCCGTTGCCCCTTCCTCCGTCGTGCGGTAGTGCTTTTTTGGGGGATCTATCCACTTTAGCCGCGTCGATTTTCGCTTCCGAGCATTTCCGATCTCGATTTTGTCGAGATTCCCTCTTTACAGCGCAATGAAACTATGATATAATTTATTTATTATTGTTATTATAGGTGCTTTACGCGCGCCCGAAACGCGCCTCGGCACAAGGTCGGCGACAGAGCGGTCGTCGGGAAAACAGAGGGCCCCCTCACAAAAGGAGAAATCAATGGAAAACACCACCACTACGGAAGCCGTCGCGATCCCCGCCCCCAAGAAGAAAGGCTTTTTCAAGCCCCGTTCCCCGGAACAAGCCACGATCCCTTCGATCGTCAGTTTTTGCGGTTCGACGTTCTTCTCGAGAAGTATCGGTGAATTGATCGCCAGTTACTTTACGTTGTTCCTGACCGACTTTATGTTGATCCCGACGGCGCAGATCACCGTCTTGATGCTCGTGACGAGGATCATCGACGCCTTTACCGACCCGATCGCGGGCGGTATCGTGGATATTACCAAATCCCGATGGGGCAAATCCAGACCGTACGTTCTGTTCGGCTCTTTCCCGCTGGCGCTCTTTACGGTATTGCTCTTCACCGTTCCGAATCTCAGCATCATGGGTAGGCTCGTATATACCTACGTGATCTACATCGGATACGGACTCGCGCAGACCATCTTCTCGGTGCCTCTTGCGACCTTGAGTATGTCGATCAGCGCCGATCCCAAGGAGAGAAAGAATATCTACACGATCTCCGGCTTTATGGGTACGCTGGGTACTGCGATCCCCGGCGCCGTGCCGATCATCTTCCAGTACATTGCCAAGACCCACACCGCGCAAGAGACCGCCTACTTCATCATCGCGATGGTGATCGGTATCGGTACGCTTGCCTTCGGTATCTTCTCCTTCATCACGATGAAAGAGAAGGTCGTTTCGATCAGCTCCGTCAAGAAAGAGAAGGTCAAGCTCGGTCACAATATCAAGGCTCTTTTTAAGAACCGTCCTTTGATCTGTACCTTCTTGTCCAGCGTCGCGATCTCGTTGCGTTCGATGGGCTACGGCGCGATGATCTATTTCTTCAAAGAAACGATGGGCAACTACGCGCTCGCTACCTTCATCGGTATCGGCAGTTCTATCCCGTCTTATATCTTCATGGCGCTCGTCCCCTTCCTTGCGAAGAAGTTTGCGCCGAGAGATCTGTGCATCGCGGGGTACGCTTATAACGCGCTGATGTATCTTTTGTTCTTCTTCGCAGGATATTCGAGCGTGTTCTGGGTCGCCTTCTTCTTCATCGTTTCGGGTATGCCGAATGGTATGATCGGCACCTGCACGACCATCATCGTCGCCGACTCCGTCGACTATATGGAATGGAAAACGGGCATTCGTTCCGAGGGCCTCGTTTGGAGTATCAACGGACTGAAGACCAAGGCGTCGAGTACATTGTCAGGTATGTGGCTCCCGATCGGTCTCGGTATCATCGGATACCACGTCGCGCAGTCTTCTGCCGAGTTTATCATTCAGTCCGACGCGACCAAGCAGGGACTGTTCTACTTGGTCTCGCTCGCACCTCTCTCGGGCTCGGTGCTTGCGATCATTCCGCTTTTGTTCGACAACTTCCACGGTAAGCATCGTGAAGAGATCTTCAAAGAGCTTGAAGAGCGCCGCGCGAAAGCACTCGCGGAGAATAAGCCCGAGGAAGTCGCTTCGACCGAAGTCGCCGAAGACGCAACCGCCGAGGCTCCCGTCAAGACCGTCGACGCCGAAGTTCCTGCGGAGATCGCGGAAGAAACCGATCTTACGCCTTCGGACGGTGAGGGCGGCGACGCGGACGGCGACAATCAATAAAAATGTTCCTCGCCGCGGTGCTTCGTCCCGCGGCGAGTGTGGGGGTATCGAGTGAAAAGGATAATCAGTAAACAAGAAAAAACGGGTCTTGCGTTGATGTGCGTCAAGTTGGCGCTCCTCATCGCGGCGATCGCACTTTTGATTTGGGTCAGTCCCTATTTCGCATTCGTGATCCTCGGGATCTTCGTATGGATCGGCATAGACGTGGCGATCGGACTGTCGCAGAAAGCGCGTCCGTCTCTTCCGCCGAAGGATCGCCCCGTACACGAGACCAAGCACCATATCAACGACGTATTGTGGCTTCTCGAGAACCGCGATATGACCAATCCCGAGATCAACTTCACTTTGTCCGACCTTACCGAAGAGGACTTTATCGAAGTGTTGGAGCCGTACGTGAATTATATCCACGCTCGTTATGATTGTTTAGACTTCCGTGCGACTTGTCTATACCGCTTTTACGTTGCGGGCAACGATCTTTTTGACGAGATCTCGCCGTCCGGCAAGGTGCGCGCTCTCCTTGAGGATACCTTCCTCGGCATGAAGTTTTGGCTTACGGAAAAGGGCCACGACAGCGTTTGCTACTTTTCCGAGAATCACGAGATCACCTTTTTTGCGCTTGCCTACCTGATCGGCAGATTGTTCCCCGATCGCGTCTTCACAAGCGACGGCAGGACGGGCGCGGAGAAGGCTGCAGAGGCGCGCGAGCGCGCGATCACTTGGCTCGAACTTCGCGGTAAATATGGCTTTTCGGAGTTCTATTCCCACAATTATCTCCCGATCGACTTTGCGTCCCTCTCGCTGTTCTTGGTCTATTGCGACCACGCCGACGCCGAGCTCGTGACCAAGATCAAGGGGGCTCTGGACATTCTCTGTTTGGACTATGCGCATTCTTATCATTTCGGGACGATCATCGGCGCGCAGGGCAGAGCCTACGCCCGAAACAACATCAATTGCGCTTTCCGCGAGAATACGAGCGATCTCGTGATCGACGCGATTTGGAACGACACCAAGAAGTTCGGCGGGATCTACTATCACAAACCCAGTCAGCTCGGTATGTTCCAACGTATGATGAACTTAAAAGACGAGAACGGCGAACCCTACTACACCGTTCCCGCCGCGATCAAGGCGATCGGCACGGATATGACCCCCGCACGGATCCGCACCTCGTTCGGCTTGGATCTTTCGGAGATAGACAACCAGGGCTTGCTCGGCAGCAGCGACAGGCAGATCATGTTCCAGTTCGGTATGGTCGCCTTGTCCAATCCCGAGATCATCAATAATTCCTTTGATTTCGTGAACGAGTATTCCCTGATCCGCAACGAGTTCTTTTCGCCCTTCAAGTATTTCAACATTTCGCTCCTGCGCTTCCTCGGCGTTTTCCCGCTGATCTCGCGTGGACTCAAGATCTACCCGAACGGCGTGGCGATCGAGCGTTCCAACGTCTATATCTACAAGACCGAGGACTACAAACTCTCCACCCTCATCGACTACAAGCCGGGTAGCGCGGGCGCGCAACAGACCACGATGGCATTGCTCTTGCCGGGCGGCGTCACGGTCTTTACCCACCATCCTCTGAAAGACAAGACCTTCAATTCCGCTCCCGGATTCTGGGGTGGCTACGGCGCCGCACCGCACGCGGTACAGCACGAGAACGTCTGCATGCTCCTGCATCGCATTCCCAAGATGATCGTCTTTTCACCCGCGCCGATGCTCCCCTATACGCACACCTATTTGCCCGAGCAACTCCTCGACGAAGTGCGTGTGGAAGGGCGCTATGCGTTCGCGCGCAAGGGCAAGACGCTCTTCGCCTTGATCGGCGCAACGGACTTCGAGTATCTGCCGTATAATGCGGAGAAAGCCGCTGTGACGGAAGGGCTCTTGTCCGACGAGACCAAGCGCTTCGAGCTCGTGCAGAGGGGCAGGGAGCAGTTCACGATCTACGAACTGTCGACCTCGGACAAGGAGAGTTTCGAGGACTTCATTTCACGCGTCAAGGCGAATGCGGTCTCCTTCGACGGCAAGAACCTTGCCTATCATTCCGCCGACAAGGATTACGCGTTGACCTACGACCGCGATTTCACCGTCAACGGCGAGGTGCAGGAAACGCAATTCAAGAGATACGACAGTCCCTACGTGCAGACCGAATACCTCGGAGAGGATATCGTGATCACGGCGGGCGGACATACCCATCATATCAACGTGCGTGAAGGCGTACGCGAATCGAAATAACGGAGATAATTATGAACGGAGACAGCAAAAAGTCGACGAAAACAAAGATCATCGTTGCGGTCGTCGTTGTGGTCGTCGCGATCCTGTTGCTCGTGGCGGTCAAGATGTTCGGACCCGATCCGATGCCCGTAGATTGGAGCAAGGTGCAGTTTATCCCCTCGAACGTCGTGATGCTCGAGGCGGGTGCTATGAATAACCCCTCTCAAGAGAACGTCGCTCTCATCCGCTACAACTCGGACGGTTCGATAGACGATTCGGACTGGAAGGTCTTGCAGTTTACCGACCTGCATTTTACGCAGGCGCACGACCGCAACAAGACCTCGCTCGACCTTATGATCGACGCGATCAGGAGAGAGCAGCCCGATTTCATCGTCTTGACGGGTGACATCATTACCCGTCCGCTCGGCAGGGCCCGCGCGGTGCAACTCGCCGAGATCTTCGAGAAGATGAACGTGTATTGGTGCTATTGTTTGGGCAATCACGAAGGTGATTCCGCGCCGTTTACCCTCACGCGCGAGGAGAATATCCGCATTTGGTCCAAGTATCCTCATTGTCTGGTGGAAAACGACGTCAAGAAGACCGAGGACGGCACCGAAGTATGGGGACTCGGCAATACCGTCGTCAATCTGCTGGGTGCGAACTATAAGGTCGATCAATGCATGATCTTTATGGATAGCGGCGGCAAGGTGCGTGACGCAGACGACGAGGAAGCGCTCCGCATCGCAGAAGAGATGGGCGCTGACGACAGCGATTACGATTTTTTGAAATCTTCTCAGCTCAAATGGTACGAGGAGCAGGTGAAGGCGAACTGCGTGGACGGGGCGAAATCCATGCTCTTTATCCATATTCCGCTCGTGGAGCAGGGAAACGTCAAGATCCTCAAGTACGGAGAGCCGCTCCCCGCCGGGTGGTATTTTGCCTATGATACCGATGATCATAGCCCCATTATGCTCGGGGACGAGATATACGGCTATATGATCGTCAAAGAGGGTTGGAGCCTCGTCGGTGATACCGGCAGTTACGAGAAGTGCTACTGCTCGTTCTATAATAGCGGTATGTACGACCTAATGCGTTCCTTGCACACGAAGGTCAACGGACTCTTCTGCGGACACGACCACGTCAGCAACAGCATCGTGTACGAGACCGCGCTCGAGGGGAACGATCCCGTCTATCTTTGTTACGGCGTTTGCGGCGGGTTGCAGAGTTACAACCTATACAGTTTGGGCGTCTCCGACACCAACGACTATTCGCTCCGCGGCTATGCGGTCATCAACGTCAAGGGAGATTCATCCTTCGACTACTACAACGTCAGATACAACGATATAAACCATCCGACCGCGCGTATTTTATCGGGCGTCGCTTGCGACTGATCGATAGAGCATAGGAGAGTGG
>JAFZZX010000120.1 GCA_017615515.1 Clostridia bacterium | reverse complement strand
TGTCGGCGACGTGGTCGCGCTCGCGATCGGCGAAGCAAGGCTCCCCGACGGCACGATCATCAAAAAAGGGGAATTGCGCGGCGTTCCGAGCGACGGTATGTTTTGCGGTGGTTCCGAATTGAAGCTGACTGTCGGGGATTATCCGCAGGCGGGGATCGACGGGGTGTTTATCTTCCCCGAAGGAGTGCTCCCCGGAACCGATATCAACGATTTCCTCGGCACGAACGACGTGATCCTCGACGTTTCCGTAACGGCGAATCGTCCCGATTGTAATAGCATTATCGGCATCGCCCGCGAGATCGCCGCAGTCCTCGGCGTGCCTATGAAAGACACCTTTGTCATGCCTAAATACGATGAAAAGGGCAATATCTCTGCTAAACTGTCCGTGCAGGTAGAAGAGCAAGAGCTATGCCCCCGTTATTTGGCGAAGATGCTCTCGAACGTTAAGATCGCTCCTTCGGACGAACTGATCAAACGTCGTTTGCGCTTGGTCGGATTGCGCCCGATCAACAATATCGTGGATATTACCAATTACGTTTTATTTGACATCGGACAACCCATGCACGCATTCGATCTGCGCTTTATCAAGGGGGATCGGATTGTGGTCAGAAGGGCGACGGATGGGGAGAAGATCGTTACCCTCGACGGCACCGAGAACACGCTTAACGCGCAAAACCTCGTGATCGCGAATGCCGAAAAGCCGATGGCGGTCGCCGGCGTGATGGGTGGTGAAGAGAGTGGTATCGCGGACGATACGACTGAGGTCGTATTCGAATTTGCGCGTTTCAAGCGCGATAACGTTCGTAAAACCGCGCGTACTCTCGGTTTGCATTCGGATTCTTCCGCAAGATTTGAAAAGGGCATTGATTACGTCAGTCAGGATCTGGCATTGATCCGTACGATCCAGCTGGTCACTCGTCTCGGCGCAGGCAGTTTCGTGGACGGAAAGATCGATTCTCTTGATAAGGTGATTCCGCAAACGGTTTTGTCCGTCAAGAAATCAAAGATCGACGAGATCCTCGGCATCGAGATCCCGACTGAAGAGATCTGTCGTATCCTTGCCGCTTTGCAATTCGACGTCACCGCGAAAGGCGACGATCTGACAGTCGTTGTGCCATTGTATCGCGAAGATATCGTCGGTGCAAACGACATTGCGGAAGAGGTCATTCGCATGTACGGCTACGACAATATCGTCGGGAAACCCTTGGATGGTAAGAAGCTCACGCAGGGCGGCAGAAATCCGCGTGATCGCGTCGTGCAAAAAGTCAAAGCCTTCTTGTCCGGACTCTGCGGACTGTCCGAAACCTTTTCCTATTCCTTTATTTCGCCGAAGTTCGCGGGCGAGTTTATGCTCTCGGAGCAGGATCCTCGTCGCAATTTGATCGAGATCTTGAATCCCCTCAGCGAGGACGTCTCGGTGATGCGTACGACCTTGGCTCCGAGCATGTATTCTATATGTGCGTCGAACTATTCGCGCGGCGTAAAGGCGGCTCGATTCTACGAGATCGGAAAGCGCTATTTCCCGCAGTCTCTGCCGATGACGGACGTCGCGATCGAGTGCGAGACGCTGATGCTTGCCGCATACGGCGAGAAGGAAGACTTCTATTCCTTGAAGGGTACCTTTGAGGCGCTATGTGACCGTTTTAACGTTGCGGTGGACTTCCGTCCTTCCGAAGAGCCGTTCCTGCATCCTTTCCGCCAAGCGGAAGGTTTCATCGGCGATAAGAGCATAGGATATATCGGCGAGATGCATCCCGCGATCACCAATCAGAGAAAGTTCGACACGAGGCTGTATCTTGCGGAGATCGATCTCGACCTCTTTATAGACGAAGTCGTCGACTTCCTTCCCTTCGTTCCGGTCAGCAAGTTCCCCGCGATCGAGAGAGATCTTGCTTTCGTGGTCTCGGATGATGTCTTGGTCGGCGATATGCTCAAGGCGATCCGTGCAAACGGCGGCACCTATCTTAAAAATGCGACGGTCTTTGACGTCTATACCGGCGTCGGCGTTTTGCCCGGCAAAAAGTCGGTTGCCTTTAACCTCTATTTCCGCAAAGAGGAAGGCACGCTGGACGGAGAAGAGGTCAACCTTGCCGTTGAAAATATCTTGAAGGTAATGGCGGAGTCTTTCGACGCTAAACTCAGAGATTAAAATGGAGATCCTTGCGCCCGCCGGTTCCATATCCGCTCTCAAGGCGGCGATCAAAGGCGGCGCCGATGCCGTCTATTTGGGACTTGGGGAGCATAATGCGAGGATCAAATCCAACGATTTCAATACGGATAATCTCTCTGAATGGGTGGGCTATGCCCACCTTTTCGGTGTAAAGGTCTACGTTACCTTGAATACGGCGGTCAAGGACGAGGAATTAACACGGGTCTTATCTCTTGCAAAATGTGCGGCGGAAAGCGGTGTTGACGCGCTGATCGTCTCGGATTTGGGACTTGCCGCCATCTTGTCGGAGTGTAGCGATATTCCTCTCCATTTGTCCACCCAAGCGGGCGTGCAGAACTCGTGGGACGTGCGCGCTTTGAAGGGGCTAAGAATAAAACGCGTTATCCTTGCGCGTGAAACGCCGATCGATCAGATTAAGGAAATTAAAAGACTGGTTGATGAGGTCGAGATCTTCGTGCAGGGCGCAATGTGCGTTTCCTTCTCGGGCGGATGCCTACTCGGCAGCGTCGTTTACGGAGCCAGCGGGAATCGTGGCGTATGCAATCAGGGTTGCCGTTTAACCTATACCGCATACGATGAAAACGGAAAGGAATTGAAGAGCGGGAAATTGCTCTCCCCGTACGATTTGTCTTTGGGAGAGAAGGTCTCTGAATTGCCTTCTATGGGCGTGGACAGCATCAAAATAGAAGGGCGTCTCAAGCGGGCGCAATACGTTTACAGCGCAACCAAGTATTATCGTGAGATCTTGGACGGCAAGGATCCTTCCGATGCGCTCAAGGAGCTTTTAGTTAGCTTTAATCGCGGTTTTTGCGACGGTTATACCTTGGCCAAAAGTAAGCGAGTTATCAATCCTTTGACCTCTTCTCATCTCGGGATCGAGGTCGGATCGATCGAGCGTGTAATCGATCGGAAGGGGTATAAATATGCCCTCGTTCGCTCGAATCACCTTTTTGAAAAAGGCGATGGGGCTAAGATCCTCAGGAAAGGGGTCGAGGTCGGCGGTAGCGACGTAACTTCGGTTCGTGTCGTCGGCGAGTTGCAAGAGATCCCCGTGAGTGACGGCGTCTCCGCGCACGACACGGTCTGTTTGACGACAGATCATAATAAGGTCGAGGAGGCGGAACGTTTCATAAATGCCCTCCCGATCGACCTGACCGTTTGTGGTGGTGTCAGCGAAAAGTTGCGTCTGATGGCTGAGAGCGGCGATATTTGCGTTGCGGTCGAAAGTCGATCCGAGGCAGAGCCTTCGCGTTCTCCGGATAATGCCGCGCTTTTGGGCAAGCTCAAGAAGGTAGGCGGAACGGATTTTACCGTTCGCAGCTTTACCGATTCGCTTTCCGCTCCGGTGTTTCTTAATCCCAGCGAGTTGGCGGAGCTTAGGAGAAAAGCTTTGTCCTTATTGCGAGAGAAGATCATCGCCGCCGCTACTCCGAATCATCATTTTACAGCACCGACTCTTCGTAAAGCACTGCTCGATAAGAGGAGAGAAGGTCTGCTGATCGTTGAAACAGAAGACGTGGCTACGATTTCTTCCGTAAAGGCGGATGCATTCGTGCTCGATCCTGCGGTCGCGGACGTTTGCTTTCTCTCGGAGCAGGTAAAACTTGCCGGAGAGCGAGACTGTTATTTGCGCCTTCCGAAGATATTGCGCGAAAAGGAGATCTCTTATTACGAAGACCTAATTCGGTCGATCCCGACCCTTGGGATCTATGCGGAGAATCTGTATGCGGTCGCTCTTGCTCGCTCCTTGAAACGGCGATATATCGTCGGGTTCGGTATGAACGTTTTTAACGAACAGACGATGACTCTGTTTGAGGATGCCGATCACGTCGCGGGCTCGGTCGAGTGCCATACGGTGGGGGATCTGACCTTCGCGGCGGGGAAAATGCGATTGATGAGTTTTGCACATTGCCCTTTCAGCGTCGTCTACGGCACGAAATGCGCGTCTTGCGATCGATCCAAGACCGAGCTCCGCTATCGTTCGGGAGAGCACGAGTATCTGATTTTAAGAAGACAAGGCGCGTCGTGCGTTTTTACGATGTTTGAAGACCGAATCACGCGGCGGGCGCTTCCCGATCAAAGGATTTCGGGATATTATAGCGTTATCGGCTTGAACCCGAAGGAAAAGCGTGTTATGATGGAATATATTTCGGAGGGACGGCGTGAGTAATTCGGTCAAATCGTTGGAACTGGATAAGATCCTATCCGCTGTGGCGCTGTGTGCGGGAAGCGAGAAGGGAAAAGAGAGGATCCTCGGGACGGTGCCGTCGGGAGATCTTTTGACCGTGCGTTCGTTGCAGAATGAGACCGAAGAGGCGTACTATGCGATGAATAGCTGCAATTGCTATCCGTCTTTTGAGGTAGATGAGATCACAGAGTGCGTCATGCGCGCGAAGAAACTCTCGATGCTCACGATGGGCGAATTGCTTAAGATTGCGAGACTTTTGCGGTTGACGAAGAATCTGAAGAACTCGATCGCGAAACTCGATCCCGAACGCGCACCGATCCTCACCGCATTTGCAAATAGGCTGTATTTACAAAACAGCTTAGCCGAAGAGATCGACCGCAGTATCTTCTCCGAAACCGAGATGAATGATTGCGCTTCCGAT
>JAFZZX010000119.1 GCA_017615515.1 Clostridia bacterium | reverse complement strand
GGAGGGAGAGATGAAGATAGACGCCCTTTCGATGCCCGTCGGTTCCACGGCGGCGGAGGTCAGACGGGTTGCCGCCCATAAGGCGGGACTGAACGAAAAATCGGTTCGCACCTTTCGCATTCTTCGCAAGTCGATCGACGCGCGCAAAAAGGGCGCAATCCGCGAAGTGTACGGCGTGTTGATCTCGGACCAAGTCGAATCGATGCCCGAAATGACTGTTCCGCAGGTGGGGGAAAGGGAATACCGTCCCGTCGTGGTCGGATTCGGTCCCGCCGGCATCTTTTGCGCGTACGTTCTCGCCCTTGCGGGGCTGAGACCGATCGTGCTCGAGCGTGGTCTTCCGATCGAGGAGCGCGCGAGCAAGGTGGACGCGCTGTGGCGGCATGGCGCCTTGGATCCCATCGCGAACGCCGAGTACGGCGAAGGGGGCGCGGGCGCCTTTTCGGACGGGAAACTGAATAGCGGCATCAAGGACAAGGAATCCACCCGTTTCGTCCTCGAGACCTTCGTGAAGTTCGGCGCGCCCGAGGAGATCTTGTATCTGAACAAGCCGCATATCGGCACCGATCGGTTGCGCGATACCATACGCAATTTGCGCGCGGAGATCGTGCGCCTCGGCGGCGAAGTCCGATTCCGCGCCAAGGTCACCGACCTCGCGAGGCAGGGCGGCTTGATCCGCTTGACCGCCGATCAAACGTATTTGACCGATCGGGTCGTCCTCGCGATCGGACATTCCGCGCGGGATACCTACGAGCGGCTCTACGAACGCGGATATGCGATGGAGAGTAAGCCCTTCGCGGTCGGCGTTAGGCTCGAGAGTCTGCAATCCGAGCTGAACGAAGCGATGTACGGCAGGGACGCCGATCCCCGTCTCCCCGCGGCGGACTACAAGGTCGTGGAACACACCGCGCTCGGCGGGGTCTACAGTTTCTGTATGTGCCCGGGCGGCTACGTCGTCTGCGCCGCGAGCGAAGAGGGCGGCGTGGTCACCAACGGAATGAGTTATCACGCGCGCGACGGCAAGAACGCCAACGCGGCGTTCCTGGTCGGCGTGGATCAAAAGGATTTCGGTGGGGGCGTCCTTGCGGGCGTATCCTATCAGCGGGAATTGGAGCAAAAGGCTTTCTCCGCGGCGGGTGGCGGCTACAAGGCGCCTTGCCAGCGGCTTGGCGACTTTATGAAGGGGCAGATCGGCGGCTTGGATGGCGTTGTCGCTCCGACCTATCTGCCCGGCGTAACGTCTTGCGATCTGTCGCGCCTCTTGCCCGAAAGGATCACGGGCGCGATGCGCCTGGCTTTGCCCGTATTGGGCAGGCGCGTCAAGGGACTTTCCGGGGAGGATAACCTCTTGACGGGCGTCGAGACGCGTAGTTCTTCTCCCGTGCGTATTCTGCGCGACGAGGCGTGTCGGAGCCTGACCGATCCTGCGGTATATCCCTGCGGAGAGGGGTGCGGATATGCCGGCGGCATTATGAGCGCAGCGGTGGATGGGATTAAGGTCGCCCTTTCCATTATTCGCGACGGCGTATAGCGGCACGAATCGGGCTCTACACGTTCAAAGGCGGGTAATTGCGTGCGGAAAGTATGCTCTTACTCGCCTTTTTGTTTCGTGATCCCCGAGAAATCGCAGGCTTTTCGGAGAGCTTTCGCTTTTGTTTTAAGAAACAACGATCCGCGCAAGGCGAATCGTTTTTGAAGAGTTTTCGTTCAAGCGAGAGGGGAAGAGGTTATCGGCGCTTGATCCACAAGGCGGGAACGACGCCGAGGTTGTTTAAAGTGACGAGCCCGTCGTCCCAATCCGCGCTCCCGTCCGGCATCACGTAGCGCGCGTCGACGGGGCAGTCTTTGTCGGGAGAGCGCAACCACCAGCCCCCGTACCCCTTTGATGGGCAGTCCACCTTTACCTTGCCGGCGCCGAGCGCCTGTGCGTAATCGGTGGGGATCACGCGCCGCATTGAGTCGCTGTTGCGCGGGTTCGGGTCGAATCCGAAGAGGGGATCCGTGACCTCTTGCACGCTCAGGGCAAAGAGCTTGTCCGACGTGTTCTTGCAGACGAAGGGGTTATCTTGTCCGCGCAGATCGTCGCTTTGGTCGTAGGAAACGGTGCTTTGCGTGTCGTTTATGATTTCGGTCTCCACGATGCGCTCCCGTTCTCGCTCGCTAAAGGCGTCTCGGTAAAAGATTTCCGTCAAAAAGAAGCGAAGGTCGCTATACGAATAATCGTTCGGGTCAACGGGGACGTGCGTCGCCACTTCGATGTCGTCTTGATCCGTCGCGTGGAAAAACTCGCGAGCGTCCAAGGATCGGCAGGATAGAAGCAAAGCGAGATCTTCGCCTTGGTAGAGCACCCGCCATTCGATGGGTTCAAAGAGGAACCAATACACGGTTTTCCTTTTATACCCGTTCGCCTGTTGTGCGGGTTCGTAGGTTTCCGAGCATTCTTCGTAGTCGTCTTCAAGCAGGTCCGTAATGTTGGGTCTCCATTCGGAAAAATACACGCCGCGATACCGCTTGTCCCCGTCCGTGAGGTCGATATACCAACAAAAGTCGAAGGGGCGATTGTTATAATAAAAATGATAGGAAGTCCATTTTTCGGGGCGGTTTTCGGTCGGCAAGACGCCCGCCATTTCGTTTAGACGGCGGATCAGCGCTTCTTCCGTCACGAGACTTTGCGGATAGGAGCCGAAAAGAATGGTCTTTTGATGGTTGGTCGTGACGTGATCAAGCATATACGCGGGTCTTTTCGGGCGTCGTTATACCGTTTCGCCCAATCCATTCAGGCGAAACTTGCTTTCGTCGGGAGCCTTATCGCTGCGCGCCATCGCCATATACTCTTCCAAAAGGGCGTAAGCGGGCTCGATCTCCTCGGTCAGGATCTCGTCCACCGATAGGGTCAGCCGCTCGTCCTGTGCGTTCTTCCATTCGCGGTTCTCGCGGTTCATATAGTCCAGCCTGCCGAGCCCTTCCGCGAGCGGGATGTCGGGGCGGACGCCCTCGAGCATCGCATAGGTCTTGTGCTCGTTCAGATAGAGGTCGGATAGGTCGTTCAGGACGGTGACGTATAGGTCGGTGATCTCGTCCAGCACAGCCTTGCGGGTGTTTATCTTGCCGACGAGGGAGAGCGCCTTCTCCATACCGAGATAGTCGCGGACGATATGGCGATCCACCCCGATCTCGATCTCGTCCAAAGAGACCGTTTCGATCTTGCCGCCGTAATATCCCGCTACGCCGTTCGCCGCGAAATAGGACAAGTAGGGATTCAGCACGCGATCCAGCGCGTAATGCGACAAGAAACCGAGCATATAGGATAGGCGGCATTTGGAGCCGTTCGTGTAGATGTGGCGGGCGGTCACGCCGAAGAGTTGCAGGGGGTCTGTCGTGGCGAGGCGCGATTTGTGCTCGGTGCCCACGAAGAGATCGGCGCCAAGACTGCCGAGCAGATAGGCGTCGGGATATAGTTTCAAGATCGCGGACAAGGCGTAGGACGCGTTCTCCGTGATCTTTTGCGAGAAATAGTAATGGATGAAATGTCTTGCCATATCCTTTCCTTCCTCTCTATGCCTCGTAGTTCACGATGCGAGAGGGATCAATGCCGTTTTTGACGGCGAAGTCGAATGCCTTTTGCAGTTCGCCAACGTCGCGAGGACGGTGTGCGTCCGAGTTTACGACGAACTTCGCGCCGCTGTCCTTTAGTTCGTGCCAATGCCCTTTCAATGCCTTGAGATGCTTGGCGTTGAGTTCGATCAAGACGCCTTTTTTCGCGCACGCCGCCGCCACTTCGCCGACGTTCACGCGGAGCGAGTGGTTCAGGTGGGCGACGATCTTGACGGGATAGCGCCCGATCGCGGCGATCACGGCGCGGGTATTGCGCGCGCGCGCGCTTTTGCTCGTGCGGATCAGTCCGTTGAAGTAGGTCACGAGGTACATTTTGAAGAAAGAGGACAGATCCTTTGGGAATGCGAACTTATGGAATCCGACGACGATAAAGTCGATGGGGGCAACGTGATCCTCGCGAATGTCGACGTCTCCATCGAGGGAGACGATGTCCGCTTCGATGCCCGCGATCACGCGAATGCCCGTTGTTTTTTCCGCTTCTTCACATTCCTTTTTGGCGCGGAGGTACTTTTTGAACCCCATCGTCAGAATGCGGAATCCGTGGTCGGTCACGGCGATCTCC
>JAFZZX010000118.1 GCA_017615515.1 Clostridia bacterium | reverse complement strand
GGAAGCGCTTGCGGTCGTGCTTGGCAAGGCGGTAGGCGGTGGATTCGGCGGGCGTGGCTTCCAGATTGTACAGGTCGCCGTACTTCTCCTGATAGTCGGAAAGGCGTTCGCGCATGTGATTGAGCACTGCGGCGGTGAAGTCCTGCGCGGCGGGATCGGTGAGATCGCGGCGGATCCACTTGGCGTTGAGGCAGGCCTCGTTCATGCCGACCAGACCGATGGTGGAGAAATGGTTGTCGAACTTGCCGAGGTAACGTTTCGTGTACGGATAGAGTCCTGCGTCGAGCAGGCGGGAGATGACGGTCCGCTTCGTCTTCAAAGACCGCGAGGAGATGTCCATCAGCCGGTCGAGGCGCTCTTAGAAGTCCTTCTCATCGGCCGCAAGATACGCGATCCGCGGGAGGTTGATCGTCACGACGCCGACGGAACCGGTCGATTCGCCGCTGCCGAAGAAGCCGCCGGATTTCTTGCGGAGCTCGCGCAGGTCAAGGCGCAGACGGCAGCACATCGAACGGACGTCCGACGGCTCCATGTCGCTGTTGATATAGTTGCTGAAATAGGGGGTACCGTACTTCGCGGTCATCTCGAAAAGAAGCTTGTTGTTCTCGGTCTCGGACCAGTCGAAGTCACGGGTGATCGAATAGGTCGGGATCGGGTACTGGAAGCCGCGGCCGTTCGCGTCGCCCTCGATCATGATCTCGATGAACGCCTTGTTGACCATCGCCATTTCCTTGACGCAATCCTTATATTTGAAGTCCATCTCCTTGCCGCCCACGATCGCATTGAGTTCCGCCATATCGTTCGGCACGACCCAGTCGAGCGTGATGTTCGTAAAGGGAGACTGCGTGCCCCAACGGGACGGAGTATTCACGCCGTAGATGAAGGACTGAATGCACTGTTTGGTCTCCTTATAGGAGAGGTTGTCGACCTTGACGAAGGGGGCGAGATAGGTATCGAAGGAAGAGAATGCCTGCGCGCCCGCCCACTCGTTCTGCATGATGCCGAGGAAGTTCACCATCTGGTTGCACAGCGTGGAGAGGTGCCCTGCGGGAGCGGACGTGATCTTGCCGGGGACGCCGCCGAGACCCTCTTGGATCAACTGCTTCAAGCTCCAGCCCGCGCAATACCCGGTCAACATCGACAGATCGTGAATGTGAATGTCCGCATTGCGGTGCGCGTCCGCGATCTCGTCGTCGTAGATCTCGCTGAGCCAGTAATTCGCGGTGACCGCGCCGCTGTTAGAGAGGATCAAGCCGCCGACCGAATAGGTCACGGTGCTGTTCTCCTTCACGCGCCAGTCGTTGATCTTGAGGTAGTTGTCAACGGTGGTCTTGTAGTCCACGAGGGTGGACTTCATATTACGCACCTTCTCGTGTTGCTTTCTGTAAAGAATGTAGCTCTTGGACACGTCCACGAAACTCGCCTGGATCAGGACGACTTCCACGCTGTCTTGGATGTCTTCCACGGTCACGCAGTTGTCCTTCACCTTGTTTTGGAAGTCCGCGCAAACCTTCAGCGCGATCATATCCAGCATATCGTCGGTGTAGGCGCGATCGACCGAATCAAACGCTTTTTGAATGGCGAGTTTGATCTTCGCGAGGTCGAATGGTACGATTTGTCCGTCTCTCTTCTTTACGTTTAACATAGCTTCCTCCATAGAGCGACTTTCCGCCGCTTCTCAAATAGTCGTTTCCTGTTTAGTATACCAATCCCCAATCGCTTTGTCAACAGGAAAATCTACAAAATATTGCGATTATTTTTTTACAAAAACACTATATATTGTGGTTTTGAATATTTCTCAAGCACAACGATTTTTGAACGAAAATCACTTTCTCCCCGTATATCCGCACTTTACGGAAAAGGGGCGATTTTTGTCAAAGAATACGCGCGTGTTTTTATTCACGAAAAAAATATTTTTAAAAATAATTCCTTCTTTCCCCACCCATACTATGACGCGGAGGCAACTTGCTCTATGAAAGTATGGACCTATATTTTAACCGCCGTCTTCGCCCTCGCGGCCCTCTTTCTCTATATGATCCCCACCGTGATCGCTTTAAGACGCCGCCATCCGAAACGCGTCTTGATCTTCGCCGTAAACCTTGTCCTCGGCGTCACGATCCTCGGCTATATCGGCGCGATGCTTTGGGCGACCGCGCCCGCCCCCCAAGAGGAGAAATGAAACGGGCGCTCCCGCTCCTCCTCATCGCCCTCTTTTCCCTTCTCTTCCTCTCGGCGAGCTATCCGCCCTACCGAAAGACCGAGATCGAGATCGCGATCGAGGAAGAGACGCCCGTACGCGTCACGCTACGCACCCCCGTCTCCCACGCGATGCGCGCGGAGAGAGCAGGCGGCTACCTCGCGCTGTACGACAGGCTAAGAGAGGACTACGAGCCGAAAGACGCCCTCAACTATCTCGCGGTCGGGCTCGGCGACTACCTATCCGCCGAATGCGAAAGGCGGCGGATCGATCCTCTGGACGCGACCCTCGAGTGGACCCATCATCTCTCCTCGCCCTTCATCTACTATGAGGCGAGGTCTGGACGGGAGATCTGCCTAAGCGATGCGGGTCGCGCGGTCGCGCGCGCAATGGATAAAGACAACGGCGCACGCGCACGCCTGTGCCTGCGTGAAGTGCCACCCGACGTGACAACGGACGAACGGAAGGCTGAGACCCAAGAAATGAGTCGCTATTCGACCGACTTCCGCACCTCGGGAGAAAGCCGCAGGCACAATCTCGCTCTCGCGGCGGCGGCGATCTCGGGCGTCGTGCTCGCGTCGGGCGAGACCTTCTCTTTCAACGAAACGGTCGGAGACAGGACGGCGGATCGGGGCTTTCGCGAAGCGAATATCGTCGTGAACGGCGAATTCGTAAAAGGGATCGGGGGCGGCGTCTGCCAAGTCAGCACGACCCTCTACAACGCCGCGCTGCTCGCCGGGCTCGAGATCGTATCGGCGGCGGCGCACTCCCGCCCCGTCTCTTACGTCCCCTATTCGCGCGACTGCACGGTCTCTTCCGCGATCGACTTCCGATTCCGAAACGACAGCGATGCTCCCGTCTATCTGGCCGCCGAGGTCAAGGGAAATACCCTCACTTTCGCGATCTTCGGCAAACCAAAGGCGGGGAACCGCAGGCTGGAGAGCGAAGTCGTGGAAGAGATCCCCTTTCGCGCCCTTTTTGCAGGCGGAAAACAGGTAGCCGACCCTGCGAATGCAACCCTCGTCAGCGAGGGAAGAACGGGCGTCAGGAGCCGTCTGTACCTGATCCGAGAGGAGAACGGCGAGGTCGTACGGACGTTGATACGGGAGAATCTGTATCCGCCGAAGGACGCGGTGTATCGAGAGGAAGTATCCGACGGCGAGGATCGCGCGATCAGCCGACTGCACCAAAGGGGCGATCCCATTTGACATTCTCACGAAAATCCGGTATGCTGAAACCATGAAGGAAGTGAACCGCGACGAGATAATCTCGTTGCTCGAAAGACAGATCGACCTCACCGTCCTATCCGAGACCGTCTCCACGAACGACGATCTCAAGGTCGCCGCGCGCGAAGGTGCGGCGGATTATACCGCCCTCGTCGCGAAACGGCAAGTCGGCGGACGGGGACGGGACGGCAGGCGCTTTTTCAGCGAAGGGGGGCTGTATCTCAGCATCTTGCTCCCCTGGCGCGACGATTCCGCACCCTACCTCACGCAGATCGCGGCGGTCGCCGTGGCGCTGGCGCTCGAGTGCACGGCGCAGGTGACACCTACGATCAAATGGGTCAACGATCTCCTTTGGAAGGGTAAAAAGGTCTGCGGCATTCTCACGGAAAGCGTAGTCGCGGAAGGGACGCGTCGCACGGTCGTCGGCATCGGCGTGAATGCGGACGTGCCCGAAGGGTCTTTCCCCGACGACCTAAGGTCCATCGCGGGGAGCGTGCCCGTTGACAAAAACCGTCTCGCCGCCGCGATCTTGAACCGACTGCTTGCCCTGTTCGACGACTTCTCCCCCGAAAGGGTGAAAGACGAGTATCGCGCGCGCTGTTTCCCGAGCGGCACGCGTCTGATCGTCAT
>JAFZZX010000117.1 GCA_017615515.1 Clostridia bacterium | reverse complement strand
GGGGAAACGATACGCCTTGAAGCACTCGGAGTTCGCCATTTCACAGCCGAACGGTTATTTCTCGCCGGGGCCCAATCAGCAGACCGAGGTCGCCATCTTGGAAAAAGAGACCTCGCTCAAGCGTCAAGTTTACGAGGAATTGCTTGCACAGCTAACGTCGCAGGATATTGCCCGCATCCACGAAGATTGCGAAAAGGGTAGAGACTTTACGGCAGAAGAGGCGAAGGAATACGGTCTTATTGACGTGATCCTCGAGAAAGGAGAATAAAGATGAACGAGAATCCGAGAATCGTTGTATTGAATGGAGAAGTGAACGAAGCGTCCGCGATGGACGTCATTATGAGACTGTTGTCTTATGAGCAGGAAGACGACCAGAAGGAGATCAGGCTGTATATCAATTCCCCCGGCGGCACCATCAATTTCGGGATGGCAATCTACGACACGATCCAATATATCAAGGCGCCGGTGGCGACGATCTGTTACGGCAGGGCTGCGTCGATGGGTTCTTTCTTGTTATCCTGCGGAGCGAAAGGCAGGCGTTTCGCTTTGCCGCATAGCAGGATATTGATCCACCAGCCGTTGATCAACTTGCCCCAAGGCATGGTCGCATCGCAAAGTGAAGTTAAGAAGTCGGCGGATAGCCTGGAGAAATCGAGGAATGAGCTCGAGAAGATCCTTGCCGAGAATACGGGCAAGCCGATCGAGGTCGTGCACGCTGACTGTGAAAGAGACAATTGGATGAGCGCGGAAGAGGCCGTGGCGTACGGTCTTATAGACGAGGTCATTCAGAACTAAGGGACACGATCCGTTCGGTCGAGTTCCTTGAAAGGCGGAAGGATATGGGAATGAAAGTCGATAGAGAGAAATATAAGCAGTACTTGGCAGAGAACGGCTTTTCGGCTGAAGAGGTCATGACGGAGATCATGCGGTTGACCTTCATCGAGGCGGTATCATCGATCAAGATCGACGACTATATCCCATACGGTGAGCAGTACGATAAGTACAAAGAACTATTCAATATCATCAATAGCGCCGGCTGGGACGGCGACCCGACGTTCGAATCGGTCGATCGGTATATGCATTTTTGTTTGCAATGCTACGAAGTGCGGCGCACCGCATACGAGATCGTGGCTTGCGATGGGAGATCCTATACCTTATGCGCGGAAACGGCGGATATTTCGGGTCGGGTCTCGATGCAGTTTTACGGGATCACGCCCCCGTCCGTCGGCGCCGTTTTGGAACTGCCTGACGCGATGTTGCAAGAGAGTGACGGCCGACCCTTGTTCTCCAATCATTGGCTGGCGTTGGGTGTGCCGCAAAAGCAGAGCACCTTCCCCGAGGATTTCAATATAGAGAACGATTTTGCCTTTCTGATCTTAGGCGACGAGAGGATCCCTTTGCAGAGATACTACGGCTGAGACCTTTGTGCGCCATTTTAGAGAGATCGGGTCGCGCTGGGGCGACAAGCAAATCCATATCGTTGAAAATAAAGTCCTCGCGGCTTTATTTTTCTTTATAATAGAGCATACAATGGCAATATCCTTCGTAATTCGGATCGGCGATCTGGTCGCGGAACTCCTTGCACATACATTTGGTGTCGGGGGTGCGTTCGCGGCGGCAGGGACAGTATCCGCCCGATTGCTCCAAGCCTTGTTTGACGATCTCCACGACCTCTTTGTTTTCGTTAAATCTGATTTTCATATCGTTACCGCCTTATTTGCTCTTTATAGTATAGCCTTTTTCAGGCGGAAAAACAAGCACATCTCCCACGTCCGCCGAATAGGCTGACAGTAGGGAAGAGATACATACTTCGGTATGTCGCGGGGGAAGACGTCTCCCGCGCATAAGGAGAATACTATGTTTGGATGTTGTAACAATCTCTTCTCGTCTACCTGCCGCTGCAATCGTTGCTCCGGCAACGTGACCGTGATTCCGGTCCCGACGCCCGTTATTCCTTCCGTGACGCCGACCCCTACGGGGAATCTTCGTTTACGCGGTTTGGAAGCGACGCTTACCGCCGGTAGCGGCGGGACCGTTGCGAACGGCTTCCCGATCCCTTTTAACAATCTCGTGTCCAACAACGCGATCGGAGCGAGTTTCGTGACGGGAGCGATCACGCTTAACAGACCCGGAACTTATCTCGTGAATTGGTGGGTCGCAATGAATGCGACGGAAGACGCCGAGTCCGCGAACGATCAAACCGCGACCGTCGGTCAAAGCGTTTCGCAACTCTCCTTTTCGGCGGCATTAAACGGGAATATCGTTTCCGGTTCGTACGCGCCTTGCGGAACGGGGCAGATCAGCGGAAGCACTCTCGTTACGGTGACGAATACGCCCTCGACTTTGCAGATCGTGAACAGTTCGGGGCAGAACGTGCTTCTTGCGAGTACGACCGCGCAGGCGGGGGTGACGGTTACCCAACTCGCCTAAAGGCCCGTACGCAAAGCATGCGCAAATCCCGTCTTTAACCCCGGCGGCGATGGGGCGTAAAACGCTACGCGCTCCGTCGCCGCTTCCCTCTCGGAATCTGTAAAAAACAGAAGAGAATAGGTGGGGTATTCGCTTGCAAGGGGCATTGACAGAATCATCGAAAAACGGTATAGTTAGAGTAAAGACAAAAGGAGAGACGGTTCGATACCGCTCACGAAAAGGAGAAGTTATGGCGATAGAGAACGGGAAAAATATCACGGACGTCGTGGAGCTGTATCACGCGGATCTGAGTTTGCTCGGGGAAGTAAAATACTTTTGGTCTATGATCAAGCGTTTCTGCGGCTATAAGACCGATTGGCAGAGCCTTTCCGCGCCGATCGCAATGATCGCAAAGGAGGAAAACAAGGACACCGAAGCAAGCGTCCTCTACAAGATCCTTTGCACGATCGAAAAGCACGCGAAAAACGTCTGCGGAGATACGGCGAACGCCCTCGAGAAATATGCCGACTTCCTGCTCGCGCGGGAGAAAGAACCGGCGAAGTCCGAAGATAAAAAGGCGATCCTGCGACTTTTCGCTTTTCGGAAAAAGTTATACGACGCCGGCAGCGACTATGCCAAACAAACCAATGCCGATTACTTGGACGACAACCAAGAGAAACTGTATAAGAGGGAGTATTTGACCGATTTTTTGGTCTTCGTAAAGCACTTTCAAAGCGTCGCCTTTTACGACTACGAGCATTTGAACGATCTCTTGAATCCCTACAAATACGACGGGGAAAAATGCGTGAAGCGCATCGCCAATCTATTGCAATACCTTTTGAACGGGGACAGGTTTATTCTCTATTGATTTTTGACGCATTGCTTGCAATCGTCAAAAATCAGCGCGTTAGCGCCTAGAGCGAGCGAAGCCGAGCGTCTCTTGCTTGCAATCGTCAAAAATCAGCGCGTCAGCGCCTAGAGCGAGCGGCTTGCAACTTTGATGAATTGTTTACAATCGTCAAAGTTGCGTGCGTTAGCGCTAGAGTGAAGCGAAGCGAAACGTCTTTTCAATTAGGAATTAGGAATTAGGAAT
>JAFZZX010000116.1 GCA_017615515.1 Clostridia bacterium | reverse complement strand
TATTCGGTGTTCTATACCGCGTCCGGATTCCTTCCGTTACTCGGCGACGGAACGGCGGAATCTCCCTATCTTATTCGCGATATGCACTATTTCCGCTACGTTAAGGACTTTGCGGAGTCTTTCTCGAGCGCGCATTTCCTCTTGGACCTTGCCGTTGACGAGGTCGAGGGCGCGGTCTTTACCGAACTGTTTACGGAAAGCGCGCCTTTCCGCGGCACGTTGGACTTCGGCGGTGTGCTCTTCCTCTCTCCCATCTTGCCGGATAGCGGCATTCTCGGCAGTTTGCACGGTGCGACCGTCAAAGGGCTCCGCCTCGGCGGCACCCTCGGCGGCACGCTCCTGGCTTCCTCTGCTGTCAACGCGACGATCGAGGACGTTTCCGTTGAGGACGTGAACTTGACGGGTGATACGACCCTGGTCGGATCGGCGGTCGCTACGACCGTCAGCGGCGTTACCTTCGTCGGACAGACCGAGGAAGGCGCGGACTTTACGTTGATCGGAGAGATGACGGGCGGCGCCCTGAACGAGGCTTCGGTCGCCTTGACGATCTATGCGATGGGCGACATGACGGCTTCGGTCATCGGCAGGGCGACGGATGGCGACGTCAGCAAGGTGCAGGCGCTCTGGCGCGTCAAGCAAGCGGGCGTTTTGACCGTTGCGCTCGTACGGGAAGACGTCGGTTCGACCTACACCGAATGTATGACGATAACGGAATCTCTCACCACCGAGTACGACGACTATTCCGTTGCGGGACTTGCGCTATCTGCGGACGGCACGGACTTTATCCGCGCGGCGGTGGTATTCTCCGCGTCGGGGCTCGACGTGTCGCCTCTTGTCAAAGAGGGCACGGCGACCTATACCGATACGATCCTGCTCGCGACCCTTGACGAGCCTCTGCCCGCAGGCGTCACCCTCGTTACGCCCGAGAACGCGCGTACGCTTATCGGCGCGCTGACGGGCTACGTGGCGGGCGATCTGCCGACGCCGATCGGGTTCGATGCTTTCGGCGACGACAACCAAGCCGAGTTCACTCTTTCCGAAACCGAGGCCACGATCTCGGATCGCAAGATGCTGGCTTCGTTTGCGTCGATCGGCGGCGAGAAAGTGCTTTCGACTTTGGTTTATTATACCTTTACGGGAGATTGCGCCGTGATCGAAGGGTCGATGCTCCGCCCGAAAAAGGACGGAACGGGCAGTTTGATCGTGACCAACGTGTACGGCGTGAGTCACAGCCTGGCGGTGACCGTCGCAGGGTTTAACGGCTTTGCCGTTGGTAGCGGCACGGAGGCGGATCCCTATCTGATCGACAGCACGACCGACTTTATCAGAATGCTTGCGCGCGAGGATAAGAACGCGTATTATTTCCTGAACCGCGACCTCGAACTCGAGATCACCGAGAGCGCGTCCTTTATGGGCGTCTTGACCTCGACCGATCACAGCGTCGATATCGACCTCAAGACCGACGTGTTCTTGACCGACGCACGCGGCAGGATCGAGGGCGTTTATATCACGATCTCTTGTGATTCGGTTTCTGCGGAGAGCGTCGGCGGTGTCTTCGCAAAACAGATGAGCGGTTTGACGATCAGCCGTTCGGTGATCACGATCGATTGTCCGACTGTGACGATCGCGGACGGCACGACCTTCGGCTATCTTGCGGGAGAAGCGGACTACTCAAAGATCGTCGATTCCAACGTAACGGTTCCCGCTTCCGAGATCACGGCGGGGACGGACGCGACGATCGGCGTGCTGTTCGGTACGGCGAAGGATACGATCCTTCGCGGCACCCAAGTGGTCGCGATCCTTTCGATGACGGGTGAGGGCGAGGTGCGCTTCGGCGCGGTGGGTTCTCTGTCCGCCACTTCCGACACCACCTACGATTACGACGAGTTGACCGAGGAAGAATATCTTGCCTATTACGTGGACGACGTAGAACTCTATTTGACCCTTTCCGCTACGGCGGACGACCTGACGATGGGCGGTCTTGCCGGCTACTCATTCGTGACGGTCAAGAGCGTGTCCGGCACCGTACATCTTTATGTCGGCGGAGGCAACCTGACGGTCGGCGGCGTGGTCGGCGAGGCGGATTCCGAGGTTACGGACGTTGACCTAACCGTCACGATCGATTCCTATGAAACCGTGATCGGCGGCTATGTCGGCGGCATCGTGGGACAGACCAATCACGACCTGATAGGCGGCAACGTCGACGCGAGCGTTACCCTCTCCGCGCAGGGCGAACTCTACGTCGGCGGCGCGGTCGGATCGGGCGCAAATCTCGAGCGTCTCAGCGTTACGGCGAAAATTGACGTCGGCTCCGTCGGGGTCGAATCCTTGGCTGAGGCTCTTCGCGATCCCGAATCCGAAGAGGTCGTCTTGCTTTCCGCAGGCGGCGCGGCGGGCAAACTGTTCGGCGACGCGTCGAACCTTGCCGTGACGGTCCTTCTCGTTCGCGCAACATCCGCTTATTCTCATGACGACCTCTGCGTTTTGGCGGCGGGTCTTGCGGGTAGCCTATCCTATTTGAATGACGTGGAGATCAAGGGCGACGGAACCGTCGCGGCAACGGGTGGGCGCGCGCTCGTCGGCGGCGTGGCCGTGTGGGTTTATAACGGAGCGGACCGCGTCGTGGTCGGCGGTATCACGACCGAGGGTGAGGGTGCAGAGACCTGTGGTTTGGTCGTCGGGATTCAAAGCGAAGATGGCTGGCTTGACGACGTCTTCGTCGTGATCGCTGACCTTGACGACGAAACTCCCGCATTGGTCGGCGCGTTGCCAGAGGCGGGGATGATCTCGCACGCCCGTTACCGTTCAGGCAAGGCGATCGGCACGGGAGACGAGGGCGCGCTCACAGACGTAGAGAAACTCAATGCGATCGACGCCTTCTATAACGCCGCTCTGTACGAGGCGTTCAACGAGGAAATATGGAATATCGCGGGGGACGATCTCCCCACGCTGCGATAAGGAGTGTATATGACTAAAACCACGAAAATCGTTTACGGCAGTTTGCTCGTCGTGATCGCGATCCTTCTTGCGGTCGGCGGCGTGTTCGACCTGACGATCGCGAACAACGTCTATCAGCCCGAGAATCTCGTCGCTCGCATCTTGGAATGCGTGGGGTATCTGCCCCCGTTCCTCTTCGTCGGCGGTATGTTTGCGGTGCTCTTTTTCCGCGTGAAGGCAGAGGATGAGAAACGCAAGATCAAGCAGGTCGTATTTGCAGGTTGCACGGCGCTTACCTACGTCGTGTTCGGCTATATGATGGCGGGCGAGATCTTGTCCGTCCTGTGGCAAAAGGTGCTCGTGGGCGTCGGATCGACGATCCTTCTAACGCCGCTCTCCTTGCTCTTCTTCCGAGGACGCAGAGACGAGGAATTGAAACGCTACGAGATCTTCTTGATCTTCGCGAGCATCGTCTGCGTGATCTCCTCGCTCCTCACGATCAACGTCGTGAAGTTTCTGTGGGGCAGGGCACGCTATCGCGAGATGATGGCGGACGGCGACCTCTTGTTCGAGGCGTTCACCCCCTGGTATCATCCGAACGGCTTTACCCTTCACGGGCATCATTCTTTCCCGTCGGGACACACCTCGGCTGCCACCAACCTGATGACCCTTTTCGCGCTCGAAGAGGTCTTTTTGATCGACAAGGGCAGAAAGAAGGCGATCTATATCGTGGTCGGAATGTGGATCTTCATTATGGCGTATTCCCGCCTCGTACTCGGCGCGCATTTCCTGTCCGACGTGACGGGGGGATTTGCGGTCGGTTTCGTGACCTATGTTGTCGCTCGCTACGTCTATTTCGATAAGAGCCGCGCCGTGGTCACGGCGATCATGGAAGTCAACGCGATGACGGACGAGGAAGACGCTCGTGCGGCGAATGCGGAAACGACGGGCGAAACGATCAAAGATCCCGAGATCGTCGAATCCGATCGAGCCGAGATCGCCCAAACCGAGATTCTCGCACCCGAAACCGAGATTCCCGCACCCGAAAGAGAGGAGCAGGAAGCGGAAGGGAAGGTAGGATCTGCGGCGGAGACGCAGACCGAAACGGAAGAGGCGCCCAAAGGGGAAGTATAAAACTTGATGAACGAGGCAGTCAGCGCATACGAATATTTTACACGAGGCGTCGCAGGACGGGCGAAATGCCTATATTATCTCGGGCGCTCCTTTTCGGGGGACGAGACCGTGCGTAGGATCGACGCCGTCGCCGCTTTTTTGCGTAGGTACGTCGGGAAGGGGGAGGTCGTGGCGATCAATCTCCCCAATACCCCCGAATGTATCTTCTCGATCTATGCGGTCAATAAGCTCGGTGCGATCGCCTACGTGACCCACCCGTTGCTCCCCGCCGAAGCGCTCCGAAAAGGCATCGCCGAGACGGGGGCGAAACTCTTGATCTGTAGGGACGAACTAGGGACTGACGTCGGCGTGCCCAAGGTGCTTGCGGACGGGCTCGGCTATCTGCCGCCCGTCAAGCGGCGTGTGGCGCGCTTGCTTCGCAAGGCTCCTCGCACGGCGGGGGATAAGTTCCCCTACGAGACGACGGGCGCCGATCTTATCCCCCCTGCGGGCGGTGCGGACGACGTCGCGCTCTATCTGCCGTCCGGCGGCACGACGGGCGAACCCAAGACCATACGCGTGACCAATCGCGCTTTCAACGCGAACGCCGAGGCGACCTTGACCCTCGCGAAACTCCCGCTCGAAGGACACGGCGTGCTCCTGGCGCTTCCCTTTTTCCACGGATTCGGGCTCTCTTCCTCTCTGCACGGCGCGGTGTCGGGCGGCGCGGAAGGGATCATTCTCCCCTATCTCGACTACAAACGCGCGGGGAAATACGTCCTCGCGGGCAAGGCGGACATTCTACTCGCCGTGCCGAATATGTATCGAAAACTCCTTTCGGAGCCGCATTTCGTGAAGGGCATCGGTAAGATGACGCTGGCTTTCTCCGGCGGGGATACGCTCCCCGAATCTCTGAAGAGACGCTTTGACGAATCGGCGGAACGTGCGGGCGGTTGTTGTCGGCTGTATCAAGGATACGGACTCGCCGAGACCGTATCGGTCTGCGTGGCGAACAGCAGGGGAGAGGATCGGATCGGCTCGATCGGAAAACCCGTTATGTCTGAGATAAGGATTTTGGGCGAAGACGGGCGAGAATTGCCGACGGGGCAGATCGGCGAGATCGCCGTGAAGACCCCGTGTATGATGAAAGGCTACCTCGGTCAAGCGGACTATGACGAAACGTACCTCAGGACGGGAGACCTCGGCAGGTGCGACGAGGACGGCTACTTGTACTTCTCGGGCAGAAAGAAGAGGATCATCGTGATCGGCGGAATGAATATCTATCCGTTGGAGATCGAGAGCGTCGCTTGCGAGCTGGATTTCGTCCAAAACGCCGCCGCGGAAGAGTACGACGAGGACGGTAAGCCGAGGATCGCGCTGTTTGTCGCGGATAATTCCGATTTTTCAGAAGAGGAGAAGACCAAAAGGTTGAAAGAGCACCTCTCACATAGGATCATTCGCTACGCGCTTCCGTCGCGGTTTATCTATCTCCCCACTCTGCCGCTGACTCCGATCGGCAAGGTGGATCACGACGCACTTTCGAAGCGGTTGTCCAAATAAAAGAAAACACCTAATAATCCGCATTTTCGTATGTAAAAATAGCGTATTGACATTTCTATCATTTTGTGATATACTATGTACAAATAAACACAAGGCGGTATCAGCTATGAATATTACCGACGTCAGAGTCAGACTCGCCAAGAGCGCCAACGGCAAGCTCAAGGCGGTCGCCTCCATCACGATCGACGCCTGTTTCGCCGTGCACGACATCAAGATCATCGAGGGGGACAACGGCCCCTTTATCGCGATGCCGAGCAGGAAGACTCCGGAAGGTGAGTTCAAGGACATCGCGCATCCGATCAATCCGGAAGCGAGAGCGATGATCTCCGACCTCATTTTGAAGGCGTATCGGGAGCAGCTCGAGCAAGAAGGCGAATAGTCCTCTCTCTCAGAACTAAGGTAAATGGTATGAAATTCGGTTTCGCGTTTTTTCCGTACGCGAAACCTTTTCTTTTATCCCCGATTTCGGGGGAGTGACCGTTCCGTCACACCCGTCATATACCATACTATGACGGAAAGACTCAGTGGCAAAAAACTGCATTTTATCGGGGTGGGCGGGATCAGTATGAGCGCGCTGATCCGCGTGGCGCGCTCTCTCGGCGCTATGGTCAGCGGGAGCGATAAGGCGGAGTCGGAGACTCTCCTTTCTCTGCGGAAAGAGGGATTCGACGTGTACGTCGGCTCGCGCCCCGACCTCGCCGCTTCCGCTGACGTTACGGTCGCTACGGCGGCGATCCCTCCTAACGATCCCGAGCGGCTCGCCGCAGGGGATAGGGTGGTCTCTCGAGCGGACTTTCTCGCGGATATATCTGCTCTTTTCAATAAAACCATCGCTGTGGCGGGCACGCACGGCAAAACGACGGTCAGCGCGATGATCGCCTGCGCGGCTGCGGCGGGCGGCGCACGTTTCTCGGCGCATATCGGCGGCGTGGTGCGTAATTTCGACAGCAACATTCTTCTGGCGGGCGACGACCTATTCGTGACCGAAGCGTGCGAATACCGAGACAGTTTCCTCTCCCTGTCTCCCGACATCGCCGTCGTCCTGAACGTGGAGAAGGATCACAGCGATTATTTCCGTCGCGCGGAAGACCTGGATCGCTCCTTTTCGCGTTTCGTCTCACGCGTTCGAGCGGACGGCACGGCGATCCTCGGAGCGGGCGTCTCCTCTCATATCGGCGAGTGTGCAAATGACCATATCCGCATTGTAAAGTACGGGGAGGATTTCGGCTATGACAAGGCGGAAGGGGGCGGATTCTATCTGACCGTTCGGGGGGAATCCTCGCGCTATTTCACGACGCCTGCCAAAGGCGCGCACAACCTATACAACGCCGCCGTGGCGGCATACGCGTCGCTGCTCGCGGGCATTCGAGAGGACGCGGTACGTATGGGGCTCGCCGCCTTCCTCGGCGTGAAAAGGCGCTACGAATATATGGGCAATACGGCAGGCGGGGCGCCCGTCGTGCACGACTACGCCCATCATCCGACCGAGATCGCCGCCGTGATGCAGGTCGCGCGGGCAGAGACGGACGGCAGATTGATCGTGGTCTTCGAGCCGCATACCTATTCCCGCACCGCCGCGCTTTTCGACGACTTCGCGCGGGTCTTGTCCGAGGCGGACGTCCTCGTGATGCTCCCGACCTATTCGGCGCGGGAGATCCCCGCCGCAGGAGTGGACGCGCGCACGCTGTTTTGCGCC
>JAFZZX010000115.1 GCA_017615515.1 Clostridia bacterium | reverse complement strand
GTGGAGCCCTCTGCCGATCCTACCGCCCGACAAGTCGCGCAGTTTCACGAGGGGGCGCTGAATGCCGTCGAAGATGCTCTCAATCAGTCCCGGAGCGAGTTCGACCGAAAGGGGCTCTCCGGTGGAGACCACCTCTTCGCCCACGCCGAGACCGCCCGTCTCCTCATAGACCTGAATCGACGCCTTGTCGCCTCTGAGCTCGATGATCTCGCCGATCAGTCCTTCGCGGCTGACGCGCACGACGTCGTACATCTTGCTGTCCTGCATATTCTCCGCGACGATTAAGGGGCCTGCGACCTTAATGATTCTTCCGTTTGTCATCTTTCTTCTCCTCTACTTGCAATATATCCGTACCGATCGCCTTCTCGACGTCCGCCTTGACCGACTGTCTACCGTAGCCCGTGCTACCCGACGAAGCGGGCAATGGGATCACGGCGGGGAAAGGCCTCGTCTTGTAGCGCGCGATCAGATCGGGCAGTTTTTCCGCAAACTGCTCCGTGATGAATATGATGTCGTAATTGCGGGCGAGAATGCGCAGTTTTTCGCGCGCTTCCGCCTCATCCGCCACCGGGTAAGCGTCCACCCCCACCGCCTTGAAGGCGAAGACGGTATCCGCGTCGCCGAGGGCTGCAATACTGCTTTTCTCAGACATAGAGCGACCTCATTCTTTTCTTGATGATCTCCTTATCCGCGCCGTTCGCGAGGCGGGCAAGGAGCAACCTGACGTTCAATATCTCCCTTTGCTTGCCGATATAGTAACCTGCGATGGGTGCGGGAGAAAACATATCGTAGCGTTCCTTCCGAAGGAGCGCGAGAAGGACGTCGTCCGCATACACTTCGTAGGCGGTGATGCCCTCTTTGATCGCGTCGAGCGCACCGATCATTTCGGCGTTCGGACGGATCTTTTCCGCCGCGTCCGCTCCGTATTCACGGATCAGAAGGAGGTCCTTTTCCGTGAGGGTGCCGCAAGGCAGGAGCATAGCGTGGGTTTTTTCCATTGACAGCGAGGCTTTCCCCGCGCGATAAGCGACGGACACGTTCTTCAAGTCGGCGAGCATAGCGAAATACTTCTTGATCGTGCGGTGAGCATTCTTGCCCTTCACGGCGATCTCGCTAAACGCAGCCTTGTCCAAAAGGACGTCGGCGTCGGACGGATACAGAGCGTCTTTCGCTCGAAGCGCAGAGAGCTCGAGGAATGCCGACGCCATCGGGTCGGGCAGATCCTTGTACTCCTCTTTCTCGAGCGCCTCTTCGATGCGAGCGATCGGCAGGAATCCTTCGACCTTATACGCGTCCTTTTGACCGCCGAAGAAATGCGCCTTCGCCGCGACCTTTGCATTGTGATAGTCGTCCGCGACGAGGAAGAGCTCGAGGCCGTATCCCGCCGTCATACACGACTTAAAAAAGAGCGCCGCTTCCTTCTCCGCCGCGAAAAGCATCTCGTCGGGAGAGGACGCCGAAGGGTAACCCGCTTCCACGAGAAGGCGCACCGCTTCGCCCAAATCCGTAGCGTCCGCAATGCGTTGCAGACGATCCGCCCCGAGGAGCGTCGATTCGCGCGACTTTACGATCGCGTTTTGATACAAAAGTCCAGCGTCCGTCATTTCTTAAAAAGCACGTTCGCCGTCGGATCCTCGCTTGCGCGGAGAGTATCGAGCTCCACGTCGAGCGTAAGATTCTTGTCGCAGTCCTTACCGCGAAGGACGATCCCTCCGCAGAAGTCCCCTTTTTCGTCCGAAAGCGTGAGCGCAAGACCGCTCTTTTTATTCGCTTCCGCGATCACTTTCTTGCGGTCGACGCGATCGAAGTCCACGGCGGCGAAGATCACTTCGTCGCCCTTTTCCGCCGCGGAGAGGATCATATTGACGAGCAAAGACTCGTAACGGGGATCCTTGCGGATCTGATCGAGCGCGACGCGATAAGACTCGGAGATCAGCGTCTGCTTCTCCTTGAGGACGAGCTTGCGCCCTTCGAGCTCCGCCATCGACTCGCGACGACGCACCATTTCGGGACGAGCCGCAGAAGCCATCTTGCGCGCGCTGTCCATCAAGGTTGCGCGTTCCTCATTCGCCGCGGCCGTCAAGGCGTCCGCCTTGGCTTCCGCTTCGGAGAGGATGGCGCGGGCGCGTTCTTCCGCATCCCGAACGATCTTATCGAGTAAATCTTGTTTCGCCATAATTAGATCGCGAAGAAGACGGCGAGGAAGGAGACGAGAAGCGCGAGGATCGCGTAGGTCTCGACCATGACCGCCATAACGATCGCCTTGCTCTGCTCCTCGGGTCTCTTGGACACGAGTGCCATACCGCTGACGGCGACTTTGCCTTGATGGATCGCGGAGACAAGACCGACGATCGCGATGGGCAGACAGCCCGCGAGCATACCGAGACCCTGCGCGAGGGAGATGTCGATGATGCCGCCGAAGACCTTGATCTTGATGAACACGATGAAGGCGATCAGCAAGCCGTAAATGCCCTGCGTGCCGGGCAGAAGCTGCAAGATCAGGCAGCTGCCGAACTTGTCGGGATCTTCACTCGTGACCCCCGCTGCGGCTTGACCGCCCATACCCACGCCGATCGCGGAGCCGATGCCTGCCAGTCCCGCCGCGAGCGCCGCGCCGAAAATTGCCAAAAAGGTGCCGATACTCATACTTTATTTCCTCCTTTATTGTCGAGATGAATATACTTTAGGCTTGAGCCCATAGGCTTGAAGATATGCCCGCCGCCCGTATAGAAGCGGGAGAAGAACTCCACGTATTGGAGCCTGCTGTTGTGCACGTAGGCGCCGAGCGTATTGATCGCGATATTGAAGACGTGGCCGACCACGAGGATCACCACGAACAGAAGATAGCCGACGACGGGAATGAGGTCGCGCAGAATGCCCGCGATCAGGTTCACGACCATACCGACGACGCCGGTCGCGAGACCGAGGCCGAAAAGACGGCAGTAGGACAGGATATCGCTCATAAAGCCCGTCACGTTGTAGACGTTGCCGAAAGCGCCGATCAATTTGCCTTTTACGCCCTTTTTGCCGAGCGCGCCGCCGACGAGGACGCCCGCGCCGCCGAGGGCGAGCACGATCAAGGCGGGCAGTTTCGCAGCCGCCATACCCGCAAGCATTCCGCTCGCGACGAAGAGACCGAGCCCGATAAAGAGGACGAACCAACTGCCTTCGCCGAAGACGGCGGAAAGGGGTTTGCCGTTCTTGCATTTGCCTACGAAAGAAATGCCCATACCGAACACTATTTGGAAAAATCCGAGGGCAACGGACAGGATCAACATCTTCAAGGGTTCGTTCATCGGATTGAACATCACGGGCGGGAAGAATGACTCGCCGAAATAGCCGCCGAACATCACGCCCCAGATCAGGGTGGAGACGCCGCCCATTCCGATGATCAGTAGGAGTTGCCCTTCGCCTTTGCGCGGACGCTTCAGCGCATAGAGCCCGAAGCCGCCGAGGGCGAGGATCAGTCCGTACGCCGCGTCGGACACCATCAGTCCGAACAAAATGAAATAGAAGAAGGCAACGAAGGGATTGGGATCGATCTCGCGCGGGGAAGGCGCGGAATACATATTCGTGATGCTCTCGTAGGGCGTCACGACGGGATTATTCTTCGCGAGGGTCGGATACGCTTCGTCCGCCGCGGGATCCTCGTAGAGGCTGTAATAAGCCGCGCCCGACCCTGCGAGCGCCTGCTCGGTGGACTCCTCGAGGTAGGCGGGCACCCACGCGGTCAAGACGAACGCCGCAGAGGTTCGGAAGGTCGCGTCGATCGCCTGTGCTTTCTCCGCCTCGACGCGGTAGTAGTCCGACAAGATCTCCGCCTTCGGGCGGATCTCACGCTCGATCGAAACAGCCTCTTCGGCGAGGGTCACGAGGGTCTTGTCGATCTCGACGGAACGCGCCTTGAGAGCCGCGATCTGCTCGGTCGCGGTCACGGGGAAATCAAAGCCGCACTTGGAGAACGAGATCGCGGACAGTTTCTCCGTCGCGACCTCTCTCTGCTCCGTCGGATAGGCGACGAGCAAGGTGCTGACGCGACGACGGCAGTCGATCTCGGTAACGGACAATTCGGGCATATCCGAAAAGTCCGCGACTTTGTATAAGTCGGTCGGCGCAAGACCCAAGAGAATCTCGGCGTGACGACCGCCGCGCACTTTATCGAACGCAACGTCGCACTTCTCGTAATAAGACAATTGTTCCGCAAGAGCGGCGTTTCTGGTCGCTTCGCCCTTGAGTTCGGACTCTTCCGCGCTGATCTCGCGAAGACGCTTCGCCGCCTGCCAGATCGCGTCCGAGTCCTCGGCAACGCGATCGAATTCGTCGAAAGCCACGTCGGGCTTGCCGCCGCGGATCTTGTCGATCAGGGAGACCTTGACGGGAGAATAGTCGGTCAGTTTGGTTCCTTCTTTCTCCTGCCTGCGGATCACCTTGTCGAGTTTTGCGCGTTCGGCGCGCCAAAAGTCAAAACAAAAAGAGAGCTCCGCCGCGCGGGAACGGATCTCTTCCGCTCGCTCGCCGGCGTCTCCTTTGACGCAACGCTCGATCTCCGAGGTAGCGGTGATCTCCACGCTGCCGACGCGCGACAAGAGGGTCAGAATCTTCTCCTCGTCGCGGGTGTGGGCTATTAAGGTGAGTTTCTTAAAGGGCAGTAACGCCATACTTCGCCAGCACGCGTTCCGAGATCTCTTTCGCCGCGTCGGTGACTCTCCCCGCCGCGCTCTGTCTCACAGCTGCCGCTTCCTTGGCTCCACGCTCCATCGCGAGCGATTCCGCCTTTTGCGCCGCCGCCTCGGTCTCCGCCTCGAGGGTGGACAAAAGCGCCGCCGCCTCTTTCTTCGCATCCGCGAGGATCTCCTCGCGTTCCTTCTCGCCGCGTTCGCGGATCTCCTTCGCGCGTTGGGTCGCCGCCGCCACGATCTCGTCCGCTCTAGCTTCCGCCGCGAGGATCTCGTCTACGATTGCTTTCACCATACGATCATTTCCTCTCGTCCAAGGTCGCGATCATCGCGAGACGACGGACGTGTCTATCTCCCTCGAAGGGGGTGGATAACCACAGATCGGTCAGTTTGACCGCCTTTTCGGGAGAGACCACCCTGCCGCCGAGGCAGAGGATATTCGCGTCGTTGTGCGCCGAGCAAGCCGCCGCGGAAAACTCGTCCGAAAGGACCGCCGCGCGAATGCCCTTGACCTTATTCGCCGCGATGGACATACCGATGCCCGTACCGCAGAGGAGGACGCCCTTCGCGCAATCGCCCGAAGCAACCGCTTTCGCGACCTTTTCGGCATAGACGGGATAATCCACCCGCTCGCCGTCATAGGCGCCGAAATCCACGACTTCGTGTCCTTTGGAACGGAGATACTCGACAACCGCGCTCTTCAAAACGAAACCGCCGTGGTCACAACCGATCGCAATACGCATATATGCCTCCTCTCGCACGCCGACGCGCCGATAATAAGTTTGCTTATTTAATTATATATTGTGCGTGCGCGCCCTGTCAAATACTTTCACGCGTGAAAAAAGCCGCGCGCGGTCGGCGAGGATCACGTTTCGATCCGAAAAGCCACGGGGGTTCAGAGGGTGTTTTGCCCCTCTTTCTTTCTGTTTTTTTCGCGATAATAGCGGTCTTGGAGCCGCAAATAGATCTTGGAGAGGTCAAGCACGTAGCGACTGCGCTCCGCCTGATCCATCTTGTTGAAGCGATCCCAGTCGATCAAGCGACCGATCGGATCGATCGCGCATTCATTCGTCGAGAGGGTCTCCCGAACGATCGCGTACATCTCCTCTTCCGCTGCGTAGGCGATGCCGCTCTCGGAGCGCGTGGGGGCGATCTCCATGGCGGACGCACCGTCCCAATATCCCATCTTCAGTCTGTTTTTCGCCGATTGGGCGAGTTTCTTCAGTTCGGAGTTTTCCTTATTCATAGGCACCTCGAAAAAGAATGATCGTCCTCATTATAGTCCCTTAAAAGTCCCTAAAGCAAACGAAAAGATTGTCGAAAAACGACGAATAAATGCGAACGATAGAGAGCAAGAAATCACCCCTCGCCGTCAGATGCGGAGTCCCTTCGGATAACGGTTCTTGATCCTGCCGCCGACCGCGTTGCCGCCGCCGAGCGGATAGCCTTCGACCGTGACGCAGACATAGCCGTCCGCAGCCTGTTTCGCCTCGAACTCCTCTCCGTGCAGATACGCCGCAAGGCGCGGATCGGCGAAAGGCAAGTCCTCACGATTGCGGAAAAAGTCGCCGAACGCCGTGAAGAGGTTGTGATGCGGGATAAACTTGTCCCCCGCGAATTCGCCGATGCGGACCCCTTCGGACAGATAGCGCAGCGGGAGGGTGCGCGCAAGAGGCGAGACGGCATAGTACGCGTCGCCCTGTCGCGTGATCACGCCGAGGTCACCCGTAAGATACCTGTCCGTGAAAGCACGAATGCGTTTGGACTCGCCGACCGAGATCTTAGGCGGAACGGCGCGCGCGGTGTGGAGTCGAGGCTCTCCACCCTTCCCGAGGATCGCGAAGAACTGCCCTTCACCCGCCGCGAGAAAGGGATAAAACCGACGCGCACGGGTAAGGTCGAGACCGCCGACGGATATACCGTTCGCAGTGACGGAACGCACCGCCTCGCTGGGTTCGAGCAAGGTCATACCCTTTTCTTCTATCAGATAGCGGACGATCTCCTCGTCCTCTTCGAGCGAATAGGTACAAGTGGAATACAGGAGAGTTCCCCCTTCGCGAAGCGCGGGCAAAACGCCCTCTAAGATCTCGCGTTGGCGCGCCGCGTTCATCGCGGTGATATTCTCGTTCCACGCCTCGACGGCGGCGTCTTCCTTGCGGAACATCCCTTCGCCGCTACACGGGAGATCGGCGATCACGAGGTCGAACATCCCCTCTGCGTATTTGCCGAGATCGGAGGGAGAGAGCGACGTCACCGCGACGTTCCCGAGACCGAGGCGCTCGACGTTCTGCATCAAGATCTTCGCACGGGAAAAGTTGACCTCATTCGCGACGACG
>JAFZZX010000114.1 GCA_017615515.1 Clostridia bacterium | reverse complement strand
TTTCGTGCAGGCGGACAAGTTCCAAGTGACTTTCGGCGGCGGCGAAGCCAACGTCGCGGTGTCTCTCGCGAATTACGGCGTGGACGCGGCGTTCGTCTCCAAGCTCCCGAATAACGACATCGGGCAGGCGGCGGTGAATAGCCTGAGGCGTTTCGGCGTCGATACGGGCAAGATCGTCCGTGGCGGCGATCGTATCGGTATCTATTTCCTCGAGAAGGGCGCGAGCCAAAGACCCAGCAAGGTCATTTACGACCGCGCGGCTTCCGCGATCGCTCTTGCCAAGAGGGAAGACTTCGATTGGGATAAGATCTTCGACGGCGTCAATTGGTTCCACTTCACGGGCATCACGCCCGCGCTCTCGGACGGTGCGGCGGAGATCACGATGGACGCTCTGAAAGCCGCGAAGGCGAAGGGGATCACGGTCTCTTGCGATCTCAATTACCGCAAGAAGTTGTGGAGCAAGGCGAAGGCGAAGGAAGTGATGACCTCGCTGATGCCTTACGTCGACGTGCTGATCGCGAACGAAGAGGATAGCGCGGACGTCTTCGGCATCAAGGCGGACGACACCGACATCTCGAAGGGCGCTCTCAACAAAGAGGGCTATAAGTCCGTCGCGAAAAAGCTCGTGGACGCCTTCGGATTCAAATACGTGGCGATCACTCTCCGCGGCAGCATCTCCGCGAACGACAATAAGTGGAGCGCGATGCTCTATAACGGCAAGGACTATTTCTTCAGCAAGGAATATATGATCCACATCGTGGACCGCGTGGGCGGCGGCGACAGCTTCGGCGGCGGTCTCATCTACGGTATGCTCAATTTCCCGACCGATAACCAAAAGATCATCGAGTTCGCGGTGGGCGCGAGTTGTTTGAAGCATTCCGTCGAAGGCGACTACAATATGGTCACGGTTGATGAAGTGTTGAAATTGATCGAGGGCGACGGCAGCGGCCGCGTGCAGAGATAAAGGAGGACGGAACCATGGACGTCAGATACGCAGTATCCAAAAAGGAATATAGCAGGATGAACACCGAGGAACTTCGCGAGAACTTCCTCATTCAAAATATCTTCGAGGCGGACAAGATCAACTTGACCTATTCGCACATCGACAGGATCATCGCAGGCGGCGCTTGCCCCGTAAAGAAGGCGCTTCCGCTCCTCGCGGGCGAAGAGCTCGGCGCGGACTATTTCTGCGAGAGGCGCGAGCTCGGCGTGATCAATATCGGCGGTGCGGGCACGGTCACCGTGGACGGCACGGTCTACAAGATGGATCACTTCGACGGGCTCTATATCGGCAGAGGCACCAAGGAGATCGTCTTCAAGTCGAACGACGACAAAGCTCCCGCTCACTTTTATCTGAACAGCACCCCCGCCCACAAGGAATATTCGACCAAGCATATCCCCCTCGTGAATGCGGTGCATCGCGCTTGCGGAGACTTCAAGGACTGCAATAAGCGCACGATCAACCAGTTCATCGTCCCCGGCAATTGCGACAGTTGCCAGCTCACGATGGGACTGACCCAGCTTGAAGAGGGCAGCAACTGGAATACGATGCCGGTGCATACTCACGAGCGCCGTATGGAAGTGTATATCTATTTCGACATTCCGCAGGATAACGTCGTCTTCCATATGATGGGCAATCCGACCGAGACCCGCCATATCGTCGTGCAAAACGAGGAAGCGGTGATCTCGCCGAGCTGGTCGATCCACAGCGGCGTCGGCACGAAGAACTATACCTTCATCTGGGGTATGTGCGGCGAAAACCAAGTCTTTGACGATATGCAGGGCGTGAAGACCACCGACATTCGGTAAAGGAGCGCGTATGAAGATCGGTTTGCAATTATTCACCTGTCGTAAACAGGCGCAGAAAGACCTGTTCGGCACGCTGAAAAACATCGCGGGGCTCGGCATCAAGTACGTCGAGGCGGCGCGTATCAATTTCGACGATCAGGACATCGCCGATTTCAAGAAGGCGAAAGAACAATTCGGTATCGAGGTTGTCTCGGCACAGATCAAGCCGCACATCTTGGCGGACGAATTCGACAAGTGCTTGAAGTTCCTCAACGAGACCGAATGCAAGATCGCGATCATTTCGGTGCTTCCGACCGAGTGTATCGTCGGCAGCGATGAGAAACTCGAGGAGTTCTGCAAGTGGGCGAGCGAGCTTGCGAAGAAGTATAAAGAACACGGCATCCAGCTCTGCTACCACCATCACGACTTCGAGTTCATTCGCGCGACGAAGAAGGAATACAAGACCCGTTTCGACCTGATCGCCGCGAACATGAGCGAGGATATGAACTTCGTGATCGACACCTATTGGACGACCAAGGCGGGTATCAACGTCGAGCAATTGCTCGAGCGTTTGACGGGCAGGGTGCGCGGCGTGCACCTGCGCGACTATGCGCTCTATCGCAAGTTCATCGGCAGGAATCCCTCGAACTATGCGCTCGGCGACGGCGTTTTGGACTTTACTCGCATCATCGACGCGGCGAAAGCGTGCGGTGCGGATTACGGTGCGATCGAACAGAATACCAAGCATCCTTACAGCGAGATCGCGAAGAGCGTCGCGCACGTTCAGGCGCTCGGTTACGGTGAGGACCTCAAATGATCGATCTCGCCGTAAAACTCGCCGATTATATCGTCACACATAAAGACCCCGAAATGCGTTGGACGTGGGGGCAGGGGATCATGGGCGCCGCCCTGAACGACCTTGACCTCTATCTCGGCACCGAGAAGTATCTGCCGTTCTTGCAGGCTTTTTGCGACCATTACGTTCAGCACGAACCGAGCGTCAATTCCGCGGATACCGCCGCGCCGGGCTTTATCTCCTACGCGGTTTGGTCGCGTACGGGGAAACCCGAGTATAAGGCGCTGACCGACAAGGTGCTGGACTATATCAAAAACGAGCCGCGCGTTTACAAAGACGCCGTCAACCACCTCGGCAGCAATCCGATCGGCAAGATCTATCCGAAATCCATTTGGGTGGACAGCCTGATGATGTTCAGCGTTTTCCCCGCGATCTACGCTTCCAAAGAGGGAGATCCCGACCTATTGGAGATCGCGGCGCGTCAACCCGCCCTCTATGCGGGGTGTATGATGGATCGTGACGACGATCTGTGGTATCACAGCTATTGGGTCAAGAGAGGCTCGCATTATCCCAAGCGTAAGTATTATTGGGCGAGGGGGAACGGCTGGGTCGTTTCGTCCCTTCCCAAGATCCTCGACTGCATCGGCGATCATCCCGATCGGGACCGCATCCTCGAGGTATTGCGGTTGACGGTGGACGCTGTCGTCAAGCGGCAGCATCCCTCGGGCGGGTTCAATACTTTGCTCGGCAGACATAC
>JAFZZX010000001.1 GCA_017615515.1 Clostridia bacterium | reverse complement strand
GTCGCGATCACGAACGACGTTGACTCACCCCTCGCGCGGGCGGGCAAATATCACCTCGACCTCAGCGCGGGCGAAGAGCGCAGTATCGCGAGCGCAAAGAGCTATATCGCGGAACTGACCGTCCTGTATATGCTGGCGATCGCCCTTTCGGGTAAGCCGATGATGGACGTCGTTCGCAACTTCCCCAAGGTGGTCGAAGAGGCGATCGAACTGCTCCCGACGATCGAAGAGGCGGCGGAACAGGTCAAGGATCTCAATAACTTCATCATTCTGTCGCGCGGCGTGATGCAGGGCGTCGGCAAGGAATTGATGCTGAAACTCAACGAATGCGCCTATACTTTCGCGCAGTTCTACGGCACGAACGACTTTATGCACGGTCCTTTCGCACTTGTGGAAGAAGGGATCAACGTGATCATTCTCGCCCCCGACGGCGAATGCTCGGAGAACTTCCGCGACATTGCGACGAGATTGCAGATTTTGAACGCGAACGTGTTGACGTTCAGCGACAATAAGGAGATACTGAATCTTGCGACCTACGGCGTCAAAATGCCGACGATGGACAAGATGTCCTGTACCCTGTCTTATTCGGTGGCGATGCACCTTTTCACGATCGCCCTCGCGAAGCAAAAGGGGCTCAATCCCGACGCTCCGCGTAACTTAAAGAAAGTCACGATCACGAAATAATGACGGGAACGGAAAGGATTAAGACGGGCGCGGGAAGACTTCTCGCGCTTTTCAGAAAGGCGATGCAAAGCGAAGCGTGGATGGCGGGGGAGACCCTCGCCGCCGCACTCTTTTTCCTCTTCGGAGCGGAGGTTGCGGGCGTCGTCTTTTTCGTTTACCTGATCGCATTAAAATTGATCCTTTCCGACGATTCGCTCGCGGGCTTTATGCCATTCTTGTTGATCGGTTTGATCGTCCTGCGCCTGTACGACAGTTTCGATCGCTTTATGGCGCTGAAGTGGGTGATGGGCGTACCTGCCGTGATCGGACTTTTGTTCCATTTCATCTTTTATCGTAAGAAGCTGCACAAGGGCGGCTTGACCAAGGGCTATTTTGCCGTAGCGGTCGCGCTCGCCCTCGGCGGGTTGTTCTCCCTGCCGATCGAGCATTATCTGTCCGGCACTTCGCTCTACTATACCTACGGGCTCGGCTTCGGCTTGCTCTTTTTGTATTCGCTCCTCGTCAAGGGGATCAATCCGAACGGCGAATACGACCTCAGGGAGTATATCGCGAAGACCGCTTTCTACGTCGGCTTGCTCGCCGTCTTCATCATCGCGGTGCAGTATCTCTCCAATCTGTCCGAGATTCGGAGCGGCGGTTGGGAGTTTTCGGAGCGGCGCCTCTCCTCGATCAGCAACAACCTTTCCACGACGGTGCTCTTGACGATGCCGTTCCTCTTTTATTTGTCCCGCAAGGGCGGCGCACGCGGCGCGGTCAGTTTCCTCGTCGGCGTGCTGGAAGGGCTCGCGGCGGTGCTTTCGCTCTCTAGGGGCGGCATGATCTTCGCGGGGGCGATGTGCGTCTTCCTCGTCGGCTACACGCTGTGGACGGACAAGGCGGGGCGCGTCAGGAACGCGATCATTCTCGGCGCGGTCGTCGCGATCTCGCTTGCCGTAGTCGTCCTCTTCCGCGATACCTTCTCGATCCTATACGGCGAGGGGATCAAGGACTCGGGCAGGACGGTCAAGGTGATCTTTTTCGGCTTGGCGTTCGGCACGGTCGCAGCGACGGCATATGCGTATAACCTATTCCGAATGAAGGATAAAAGGGCTCGTCGGACGCACCTCGCGATCCTCGCTTCGCTCTTTATGGTCGGGCTCGCCCTCTTTATCGTGAAGTTCGACAGCTTGAAACCGCTTTTGGTCAAGGCGGACTACTACCGCGGCAATATGATGATCGTCGCGGCGAAAAACTTCAGGATCTATCCGATCTTCGGCACCGGTATGGGCTACCGCGGCTTGCGCGCGATCTATCAGAACAAAGAGGGAATGTTCGGGTGTTATCATTGCTTGCCCGTGCAGGTGATCGGTTCGATGGGGCTCTTCGGCGTGGCGGCGTATCTTTATATGTTCAGAGAGCGGCTTTCCGCCCTCTCCAAGGGGCAGGATAGGGAGTTTTCTTCCACCGTCTTCTTCTCCTATCTCGGGCTTTTGTGGATCAGTTTGGTGAATCCCGGCATCTTCTGCCCCGTGGTCTACGGATTGCAGATCGCCATCTACTTTATCGCGGCGGAAAGAAAGGAAGAAATCCCCGATATTTCGGAAAAATAGGGTATTGACAAAGGCGTGCGTGATATTGTATCATATACGTAGTGCCCAATGTCGGAGGTTAGTATGAATAAGAGTGATGTGATCAAGGTTATTTCGGATAAAACCAACATTACCGAGGCGGATTGCCGTCGCGTGTCCGAGGCGTTCATCGAGACGATCGCGGAAGCGTTGAAGAGCGGCGACACCGTTACCTTCGCGGGATTCGGCCATTTCCGTGCGAAAGAGCGCGCTCCGAAAGAGGGCTTGCACCCGAAGACGGGCGAAAGGATCAAGATAGACGGCAGATGCGTGCCCACCTTTAAGGCGAGCAAGACCTTTGTCGCGGTGATGAACAAGAAATAATAAACGCAACGAAAGAAGGGCGGCAACGCCCTTTTTTTTAACGATAAGATATGGCGACACAACCTTTTTTGATCTCAGACGGGATATTGAGAGGATACAACGGCGCGAACGGCGACGTGATCGTGCCGAGCGGCGTGACGAGGATCGGAGAGGGCGCGTTCAAAAATCGACGCGCTTTGACATCCGTTATCCTTCCGAATACCGTGACGGCAGTCGACGATTATGCTTTCGCAGGGTGTCCCGATCTGCTTTCGGTCACGTTGTCGGAAAGGCTGACCGACGTCGGAGAGGGGGCGTTCTTTGCCTGTCGGAAGCTCGCGGCGATCACTCTGCCGAACAGCCTAAGGCGGATCGGACCGAAAGCATTTAAGGAGTGTCTTTCCCTGCGCTCGATCGCGATCCCCGAGGGGGTCAAGCGCGTCGAAAAGAATACCTTTCGCGATTGCAAAGCCTTGACTTCCGTCGAGTTGCCCGCCTCGCTGACGAGCCTCGGCAGAAAGGCGTTTTGCGGTTGTCTTTCCTTGCCGCGGATCACGATCCCCGTGGGCGTCACGAGCCTGGAGCCGATGGTGATCGCGGAGTGCCCGAATCTGACGTCCGTCACGGTTGAAAAAGGCAATCCCGTCTATCACGACGAGGGGAATTGCGTGATCGATACGGCGCGCCGAGCCGTGGTCTGCGGGTGCAGGGAGAGCGTGATCCCGAAGGAGATCACGGAGATCGGGGACGGCGCCTTCTATCGCTGTTATCCGCTGACGGACGTCGCGTTGCCCGACGGTTTGAATCGTATCGGAGAGAGCGCCTTTGCAGAATGCAACGCCTTGACAACCGTGACCTTTCCCGCCGGTGTGACCACCCTCGGCAAAGAGGCTTTTCGGGCGTCCGCGCTTTCTGCCGTCGTGCTTTCCGAGGCGCTCACGGCCGTGCCGCGCGCCGCCTTTTACGGGTGCGAGCAATTGCGCTCACTCGTTCTGCCCGCGAGCGTAAAGGTCGTGGGGAAGCAGGCGTTTTATAAGTGCAAGCGATTGTCTTATATATCCTTTCCCGAGGGGTTGTCCCTCATTGAAGAAGGGGCGTTCTGCCGTTGCGGCGCCTTGGCCGAAGTCACGCTGCCCGACAGCGTGAAATCGATCGGCGCAAATGCGTTTGATAAATGCGAGGCGTTGACCACGGTTCGTCTTTCCGATGGGATCAGGATCCTCGCTTCCGAGACCTTCAATGATTGCAAGGCGTTGCTCTCCGTCCGTCTTCCCGCGCGGCTCAGGGTCATCAAGGCGTACGCCTTCTATGGGTGTAAGCGCCTTTCTGCGATCTCGATCCCCGAGACCGTCGTTCAGTTCGAGCAGTGTGCGTTTTTGTCATGTTCTTCGCTCAGGGTGATTCGGGGCGTGAGACCCAAAAAGGCGTCGCACAAGGCGTTCTTAGCCTGTCCGCGCGTCCCCGTTTGGTTTTTTGAGTTTACAAGCGACGATCTGGAGAAGGGCAAAGCCGTCCTTTCCTACCTGGAAGATCCCGAACGGGCGGAAAATCCCGCGATAATTGCTTTTATCAAGAGCAAGAAAGCCGTGCTGCTCGACCTTTGCGTGAGGGAAAACAGTCCGTCGGCATTCGCCGAGATGACGGAGCGGTTCGGCATTCGCTTTACGCTCGGGGAGCTGGATCTCGCCTTGGAACGCGCGGAAGGAACGCTGTCGATCAAGGCGCTCCTGCTGAACTATAAACATAAGACCTATCGGCAAAGCGCCGTGGAGCGTCACGAAAGGATCGAAACGGAAAAGCGCCTCGGATTGCGCAAGAGAACGGCCGCCGAGAATCTCGCTCTTTTTGAGCTGGAAAAAGTGCACGACGGCTGGGCGGTGGCATCTTATCGAGGATCCGACCCCGTGGTAGTCGTACCCGCCGCCATCGGGAAGAAACGGATCGTCGAGATCCGATCGACTTTTCGGAGCAGGAACGGGCTTAAGACGGTCATCGTCTCGGACGGCGTCAAAAGGCTCGGCGACAGAGCTTTCTCCCTTTGCGACGAACTCGTCTCCGTCACTCTTCCCGTTAGTGTGACGGAGATCGCGCAGACGGCGTTTTCCCATTGTCCCGCCTTGACCGAGATCGTCTATCTCGGCACGAAGGCGCAATGGGCGGCGGTCGAGAAGGGGCGCGGGTCGAGCGGCGCCCCCATCCTCGTGCATTGCAAGGACGGGGACGTCTGAGCGTAAGCGCTTTATAGGTCGTCGGCGTCTTGTTGCGGCTTCGCGCCGCGATCTTCGTCCGTCGGCGTGCCCGTGTAGGAGCCGCCCTCGTCGAAGCGACTTTTCATCTTCGCATAGGCTTTCTTTGCTTTTTTGACGAGATTTTTCAGTAAGCGCATCATTCCTTTACCTCACGTCTTTCCCGAGCGGGGAAGGATTCGTCCACGCGTCCCTTGCGGCGAATGATGAAATAGACGAGCCATGCGCCCGCCACGCCGACGAGGATATAGACGATCCTCTGCGCGATGTCGCTGCCCATCGTGAGCCAACTCACGAGGTTGAAGCCGCAGATGCCGATCAGGAGCCAGTTCAGCGCCCCTACGATGGTGATAATAAGTGCGATAAGTGTGATCATAGTTTCTCCTTTGAGCCTGTCGCTCGCAAGGTAGAATGTGTGGGAAAGAGAGAATTATTCGGAGCGAGAGGATCTCGCTTGCGAACGTGCGCGAAATATGATAGAATAATACTATCTATCAAAAGGAAAAAGAAAGTATGGACAGATTCAGCGTATATGCCTATTGCGGATTCGATCTGCCTGCCGACGAGCGGTTTCAGCGCGTGAAAGAGGCGGGCTTCACGAAGGTCGGCGTTTGGTGTCATTCGGATTTCAATACCTACAGCGGCATTACGGAGTACGAGCAGTTCAAGTTCGTCAAGGAGCAGGGGCTTGCCGTCTCCTACGCGCACGCGCCCATCGGACAGACCGCATATCTCTCCAATAAGTATTACGGTGCGAAAGAGGCGGTCAAGACACATAAGTTGTACGTGAAGTGCGCCGCCGAGCAGGGCGTGAAGATCGTCGTGATGCACCTGCCCGAAGTGACTCCCGTCGTGATCGACCACGTCGCGGAGATCGCCGAATTCGCCTCGGATATGGGCGTCAAGGTCGCGGTGGAGAACCTGACGGGCAAAACGCCGTTCGACGAGCTGTTCCGCGCTGTGGAGAACGTGTATTTCTGCTATGATTCCTGCCATGCGCTGATGTTCGGCGACGCGGACGGGGAAATGGCGACGCGCTATATGGATCGCCTCGTCACGACCCACCTATCGGACGGCGACGGCAAGAGCGACTGCCACTATATGATCGGAGACGGCGTTTTCGACTTCTCCGCGCTCGCGAAAAGGCTCAAGGAAGGGGGCTATCAAGGGGATTTTGTCCTTGAGGCGTTCCGTTCGGCGGAATATGCGGATATTTCCGAATTTTTATCTACGGGAAAGGCTCGTTTGGAGCGCATTTTCGGCTGATTTGGGTCGAAAAACGCTACTTTTCCGAAATTGCCCTAAAAATCTTGCTTTTTGCTATTGAAAAGCGGCGGTCGTTGTGTTATAATGACAATGACCGCCCGTTTTTTTTGGCGGCATAGGAGACGTATGGCTGATATCGATTATCCCGCATTTCTGTTTCACGAAGGCACGAATCACGAGTGTTACAAGCTTTTTTGCCCCACTTCCACGGTGAAGGGCAAGGAAAAGGGCTTTTTTTTCCGCGTATGGGCGCCGAATGCGCGCGCAGCTTCGGTCGTCGGTGATTTCAACGGCTGGGACCCCGCTGCCGATCCGATGGTCAGGGGCAAGGGCGGCTTTTTCGAGGCGTTCTTGACCACGCCGAAGATCTACGATAAATACAAGTTTGCGATCGTACAGGCGGACGGCACGATGGTGATGAAGGCGGATCCCTTCGCCTTGCACGCCGAGACCGCGCCGGGCAACGCTTCCAAGGTCTATAAGTTCCGCCACAAGTGGCAGGACGCCGAGTATATGGCACGCCGCGAGAAGTTCACTCCCTACGATTCCCCCGTGAATATTTACGAGGTTCATCTCGGCTCTTGGCGTCGTCACGACGACGGCAACGTTTACAGCTATCTCGACCTTGCCGATACGCTCGTTCCTTACGTCAAGCAGATGGGCTATACCCACGTCGAGTTCATGCCCGTGACGGAGTACCCCTTCGAGGGCAGTTGGGGCTATCAGGTGTCGGGTATGTTCGCGCCCACCTCGCGTTACGGCACGCCCGACGACTTCATGACCCTCGTGGATGCCTTCCACAAGGCGGGCATCGGCGTGATCATCGATTGGGTCAGCGCCCATTTCCCGAAGGACGAATTCGGCCTCTACAAATTCGACGGCACCTATCAATACGAATACGCGGACGAAAGAAAGCGCGAGCACAAGGAATGGGGCACCGTGGTCTTCGATTACGGCAAACCCGAGGTCAGGAGTTTCCTGATCTCGTCGGCGATGTTCTGGTTCGACGTCTATCACGTGGACGGGATCCGTATGGACGCCGTCGCGAGTATGCTCTATCTCGACTATGCGCGCAAGGCGGGCGAATGGACGCCCAACGCCTTCGGCGGTAACTATAATCTCGAGGCGATCGACTTCATCAAAGAGCTCAATCAAGCCGTGCTGTCCCGTTACAAGGGCGTGATGATGATCGCGGAGGAGTCCACCGCCTTCCCGATGGTGACCAAGCCCCCCTACGACGGCGGTTTGGGCTTCAACTTCAAGTGGAATATGGGGTGGATGAACGATACGTTGAAGTACGTCAGCGCCAACCCCTTCTTCCGCAAGGATATGCACGGTTGCATGACCTTCTCGTTGATGTACGCTTTCAGCGAAAATTACGTTTTGCCCCTCTCGCACGACGAAACGGTGCACGGCAAGTGCTCTTTGATCGGCAAGATGGCGGGCGACTACGAGGAAAAGTTCAAGAGCCTTAAGACCTACTTCGGCTATATGATGG
>JAFZZX010000113.1 GCA_017615515.1 Clostridia bacterium | reverse complement strand
TAACAGTTTAGAGTTTTCCCGAAAAACCGAGTTTAGACAAAGCGGCGGCGAACACCTCGTTGATCGGCGCTTCAAAGGTCATACGCTCCCCCGTCGTCGGGTGAGTCAGCACGAGTTTATGCGCGTGCAACAGCTGCCCTTGCGGCGCGAGCGGACTCTCCTTGCCGTAGACGGGATCGCCGACGACGGGATGTCCGATACTCTTCATATGCACGCGGATTTGGTGGGTACGTCCCGTGCGAAGTTCGCATTCGACGAGGGTGTAACCCGGGAATCTCTCGATCACCCGATAAAGGGTCACCGCCTTTCTCCCGCCTTCGCCCACCGCCATCTTCTTGCGATCCTTTTTACTGCGCGCGATGGGCTTGTCGACGATCCCCTCGTCCGAGGCGAGTTTCCCGACGAGCAAAGCGTAATAGTATCTTAAAGCGGTCTTTTCGGAGATCTGTTTGGACAAAGAAAGATGCGCGGCGTCGTTTTTGGCGATCACGAGAACGCCCGAAGTGTCCTTATCCAAGCGATGCACGATGCCCGGGCGGATCTCGCCGTTGATCCCGCTGAGATCGGTCACCCGCGCAAGGAGCGCGTTGACGAGCGTGCCGTCGGGAGAACCTGCTGCGGGATGGGTCACCATGCCCTGCGGCTTATTGACGACTGCGATATCGGCGTCTTCGTACAGGACCTCGATCGGGATGTCCTGCGGCGCGGCGGAGATGGGACGCGGCTCCATAACGTCCACGACGATCTCGTCACCGCAAGAGACCTTTACGCCCGTTTTGGTGGGAACTTCTCCGTTCAAAAGCACCTTGCCCTCTTCGATCGCTTTTGCGATCGCGGAGCGAGTCTTTCCCGAATTAAGGGACAAAAAGACGTCCAAACGGACGCCTTCCTCGGTGACGACGTATCGTTCAGTCATTCGTCTCCCCCTCATCGGGAGCCGCCGCCTCGTGAGAGGGATCAGCGCCTTCCGCTGTATCGGGTCCTTCCGTCATATCTGCGGGGGTCTGCTCGCTCTCGGGTCCGTCCGCCGTCCGATTCGCTTTGGATTCGGCGAGGAGCGCCTTGCCCTTTTTGGCTTCGTCCACCATCATTAAGATCAGGTAGATCACGACCATGATCACGCCGACGGTCAAAAAGACGTCCGCAAGATTGCAGATCGCAAAATCACGTTTGAACAAGGTGTAAATAAAAGTGTATTCGATAAAATCGCGGACGTATCCGAGTGCGATGCGATCCACGAGATTGCCGATCCCGCCCGCCAGGATCATCGAGAGCGCGACCTGCAAGAAGATCCCGCCCTTCTCTTTATATTTTTTCTTAGCGATAGTATAGATCATAAAAGCGATCAAGCCCAAGATCACGACGCCGACGAACACGCACAAAAAGACGCGAGAGTCGGTAAAGATCCCGAACGCCGCCCCCCTATTCTCGCTGTAACGGAAGGTCAATACGTCCTTGATCGCCTCGTAACTGCCGTTCGGCGCCAAAGCCGCCGCCACATAGTGTTTGGAGACGAGGTCTGCGGCAAGGAGCACCGCGACGATCAATAGGTCAACGAGGATAACGGTCGTCATTGGTGTCCGTGATGCCCGTGCCGTAAGGCGTGACCAGGAAGGTGGAGTGCATGTCCTTTACGCGACACATACTGCCGCCGATCGCATAGGAAGCCCCCGAAAGGAAGTCGAGAATGCGTTGTGCGGATTCGGATTCCAAAGCTTCGAGGCTGACGATGATGGATTCGCCGCGACGGAGTTTGTCGATCATCTTCTGCACGTCCATATAGCTCTTCGGTTCGGTGATGGTCACGCCGCTCGCCTGCGCCGCGGGATCGAGGGAATACTCCTCCTCGCGACGGGGTGCGCGTTCGCCGTAATAGCCTCGGTCGGCATAGGGCTGCTGTTCCCTATCCGAATAGGGCTCTCTGTCGGGATAGGGGCGGCGCGTACGATATGCGCCCCGATCCATCGGGGGACGTTCTCCCCTTTCTTCGCCTTGTCTGTCAAGTTCGTCGTAGGCGCGGCGGGAAGGATCCCTGCCGTCATATCTGTTGTCGTAATTATTCGCCATAATTCCTCCTATTTGTCGTAGTGGCGAGCGCCGAAAACAGCGCTCCCGATGCGAACCATATTGCTCCCGTGACGGAGAGCAACGGGATAGTCTCCGCTCATGCCGGCGGACAGATAGCGGATCGATCCGTCCTTAAACCTATCTTTCAAGCGATCGAACAGATCGCACAGACGGGCGTAGAGGGGATCGAGCGCGTCCTCCTCCGCGATCGGCAGTACGCTCATCAGCCCGCATAGCCGAAGATGCGGCATCTCGGCGATCCGCTCCGCGAGAGACAGACATTCGGCGACGGGTACGCCGCCCTTGGACGCTTCGCCGCCCACGTTGACCTCGATCAAGACGTCCATCACCTTGTCGATCTTCGCCGAACGACGTTCGATCTCCTCGGCAAGGCGCAGAGAATCCACGGATTGGATCATCGATACCTTGTCCACGATATACTTCACCTTATTGGTCTGCAAGCGACCGATGAACTGCCAGGTCAGACCATCCGCCGAAAAGTACTTGCCGAGAAGCTCCTGCACGCGATTCTCGCCGAAGATCACGCCCTTGCGAGCCGCCGCCAGAGCCGAGAGGGTCTCCTGCGGCACGGTCTTAGAGGCGAGTACCAAGGTCGCATTGCCGCCCGAAAGACGCGCAACTTCCTTGAGCGTCTCGTCGTAGTTATTCACGATCTCAAGCAATCTATCCATAGGGAGATTATATCATCTAAATGTTTATTTGTAAAGTGCGCATATAAAGAAAAAGGCAGCCGCACGCTCGGCGCGACTGCCCCTCTCCGTCCTCTTCAATTCGCCCGACG
>JAFZZX010000112.1 GCA_017615515.1 Clostridia bacterium | reverse complement strand
GAGATTCCCCGATGACATCAGAGACGCTTGCCGTCGGCTGACCGAGGAGACGAAGGCGAATAGCGGACTCATCGTCTCGATCGCGATGAACTACGGCAGTTGGGAAGAGATCACCACGGCTGTCAATCGTTTGATCGCGAGCGGCTCCTCGTCCGTGACCGAAGAGGACGTCAAGAACGCCCTTTATACTTCGGAGATACCTTTCCCCGACCTCGTCGTGCGTACGGGCGGTGAAGTGCGACTCAGCAACTTCCTTTTGTTACAGTCCGCTTATGCCGAACTGCTTTTCACAGACGTGTTGTGGCCTGACTTCGACAAGAAAGAATTGATCCGCGTTATGCAAGAATACTCCAAGAGAGAACGCAAATACGGCGGAGCCGGAGGGAGCGATGCTGAAACGTAATTTGACGGCACTCGTGCTGATCGTGATCGCTCTCGTCTTCCTGTTGTGGCTACGCGTCTATCACGTCGCGCTTGCCGATCCTCTCTTTTACGCCTTTATGGTCGTGGGCGCCTTTGAAATGTGGCAAGTAGGGCGCAAGAGCGGCTATAACGCCTTGCCGATCCCGCTATTCTTTTTTGCGGTCGCCTTTTATCCGCTATTTTGGTTCTATTCGCTGACGGGCGCGACGTTCGCGTTCTTCCTCGCGGCGATCGTAGCGTTTTCGGATTATATCTTCGAGCGCAGGAAATACGAAGTCAAGGATCTCCTCTACACCTTTTTGATCCTGGTCTATCCGATGTTCCTCAGTTCCTCGTTCTTCTATATCAATCACGATGCGGGCGGTTTGTTGGGGCTCGTATGCGTTCTTGCCGTCACGCTCCTCTCCGACGCTTTTGCGCTGTTTGCGGGTGTCTTGTTCGGCAAAAAGAAGTTGATCGAAGACGTCAGCCCGAAAAAGACCGTCGCAGGCGTGTTCGGCGCCTATTTCGGCGGATTGGTCGGTGCGACGGCTACTTTCTTGCTCTTTGATCTGTTTGGCGTGGCAAGTGAGCTCCCGAACGTCGGTTTGCTTTCTTTGACGGACAAATACGGCTTATCGATCGCGCTCTATTTCTCGCTCGCGATCCTATCGACGACCCTTGCGATCTTCGGCGATCTCGCCGCGTCTCTTTTGAAACGCAAGCTCGGCGTAAAGGACTTCGGCAAGATCTTTCCGGGGCACGGCGGCGTAATGGACAGGCTGGACAGCCTTCTCTTCGTCGCACCCTTGGTCGCGCTTTTCTTTACGATTTACAACGGAGTGGTCGGCGTATGAAACGTGTGGCGATACTCGGCGTAACCGGATCGATCGGCAGACAAGCCGTCGACGTCATTTCGAGAATGCCCGATGCCTACTCGATCTCCCTTATCTCGGCACACAGCGATACGGACAGTCTATTTGAGGTCGCACGCAGGTATAAGGTACCTTTCGTTTGTCTTTCGGACGGACGGGAGATCACCGCCGAAGACCTCGGCTATCCTTGTCGCGTTTTTTATGGTGAAAACGCCTTGCTTCGTGCTGCCAAAGAGGCGGAATACGACGTCTTTCTCAATTCTGTCGTTGGACTCGGCGCGCTCGAGCCGACCTTGATCGCGATGGAGAAGGGGGCGAGGATCGCTCTCGCAAATAAAGAAATGTTGGTTTCCGCAGGAGCCTACGTCATGCGCCAAGCAAAGACCCTCGGCGCAGAGATCATTCCCGTAGACAGCGAACATTCGGCGATCTTTCAATGTTTGCAAGCGGGCATAGGCTCAGACGTTGACCGTTTGATCCTGACCTCGAGCGGTGGCGCCTTTCGCGATATTCCGCTTGATGAATTGGATCACCTTTCGCCCGAACGGGCGCTTGCGCACCCCAATTGGCGTATGGGCAGAAAGATCACGTTGGATTGCGCCACGATGGTGAATAAAGGCTTCGAGGTCATCGAAGCGATGCATCTCTTCTCGATGCCGCTCGATCGGATCGATACCGTGATCCACCGCGAGAGCATCGTGCACTCGATGGTTCGATTCTCGGACGGGTCTACGATCGCGCAGCTCTCCGAGCCGGATATGCGCCTTCCGATACAGTATGCCTTGACCTATCCAAGGCGTGTACCGTCTCCGACCAAGTCCCTTGTTCCCCCTTATTCGCTGACCTTTGCTCCCGTGGATCCGATGCGTTATCCGTGTTTCGTCGTGATGCTCGAAGCGGCTCGCAAAGGGGGACTTTTCCCCGCGGCACTCCTTGCGGCGGACGAGGTACTGGTTCGCGCCTATTTGGACGGTTCGATCGCCTATTCCGACTTCGCTCCGATCATGGAGCGCGTTTTGGCGCGGTTTGACGCGTCGGGTGAGTATGATCTTTCCGACGTTCTTTACATAAATGCCGAAGCGGAAAAATATACTCAAAGTGTGGTGAAGAAATGACGTACCTTATTTCCGGCGCAGGAGAGATCGCCCTCTCGATATTGGTTGCCATCGTTGCGTTGATGGTGATGATCATGGTGCACGAATCGGGGCACTATCTTCTCGGCAAGGCTCTGAAGTTCAAGATCAACGAGTTTTCGATCGGTTTCGGCCCGAAACTCTTTTCCCGCAAGAATCAAACGACGGGAGAACTCTTCAGCATTCGCGCGATCCCGCTCGGCGGCTTCTGTGCTTTTGAGGGCGAAGACGCCGACAGTACGGTCGAAGGCGCCTTCAACAGTCAAAAGCCGTGGAAACGCATCATCGTGCTGCTTTCGGGCGTTACTTTCAATTTCATTTCTGCCGTCGTGATCTTGACCATTCTTTTCGCGACCTACGGTTACACGCTCCCCAAGGTGGTCGGGCTCAACGTGCCGCAAACGACCTTTGAACAGAACTTCGAGATCGGCGACGTGATCTATAAGGTCAACGGTGAGAACGTCTATTCCGTGATCGACACCAATATTTCGTCCCTGCTCGGCGAGAGTGCGGACAGCGCCGAGATCATCGTGATCCGAGATGGGGAAAAGCGCACGATCACGGTATATAAGGGCGACTTCGAGAGTACCCACGTCGAGGAAGACGGTACGGAAACCAAGGAAGTATATCGCGGATTCGGGATCAACATCGGATACGATTACTATCGTTTGGGCTTCTTCGAGGCGCTCGGTAGGAGCTTTATATTCATTTGGCAACTCGTGATACTGACATTCAAGACTATCGGCGGACTCTTTACCGG
>JAFZZX010000012.1 GCA_017615515.1 Clostridia bacterium | reverse complement strand
GCCTCAACGCGGCGTGGATCCGTAAGGATCTCACGAACAAGGAAGCGCAGGAATTCACGAAGAAGACCTTGAACTTCATGCGCGAGAAGCTGTCCGACTACCAAGAGCTGTACGGCGACCTCTACAACCTCGAGGCGACTCCCGCGGAGTCCACGGCGTACCGTCTCGCGAAGCACGACCGCAAGAGATATCCCGACATCATCACCGCGACCGAGGGCGACGCTACCCCGTACTACACGAATAGTTCGCACCTGCCCGTGAGCTTCACGTCCGATATCTTCGACGCCTTGGACATTCAGGACGATCTGCAGACGCTCTATACGTCCGGTACCGTCTTCCACGCCTTCCTCGGGCAGAAACTCGACAACTGGCAGGCGGCGGCGAACCTCGTTCGTAAGATCGCGGAGAACTACAAGCTCCCGTACTACACGATGAGCCCGACCTATTCGATCTGCGCCGACCACGGCTACCTCGCGGGCGATCAGAGAAAGTGCCCGATCTGCGGCAGGACGACCGAAGTCTACAGCCGTATCACCGGTTACTATCGTCCGATCGCGAACTGGAACGACGGCAAGTCCGAGGAGTTCAAGATGCGTAAGACCTACGACATCGCGAATTCCGTCTTTAAGGGCGGCGAGCACGCGGCGGCGAAGGCGGACGGCGCTCTCGTAGAGAAGGCGACGCAGGACGCGGCGGCGGGCATGCTCCTCTTCACGACCAAGACCTGCCCGAACTGCAAGATGAGCAAGATGATGCTCGAGAAAGCGGGCATCGGCTACACCCCGATCGACGCGGAAGACAACAAGGATCAAACCGTCAGAATGGGCATTCGCAAGGCGCCGACCCTGCTCGTGCCGAACGCGGCGGGCGGCTACGACCGCTATGAGAACGCCAGCGAGATCAAGGGCTTCATCGAGAGCGTGAGAAAGTAAGATGAAAGACGTCATCATTGTCGGAGCAGGGCCTGCGGGCATGAGCGCGGCGATCTACGCCCTGCGCTCGGGGAAGAGCGTCCTCGTGCTTGAGGGCGAGACCATCGGCGGACAGATGTCCAATTCTCCGAGGATCGAGAACTTCCCGACCGTAAAGGCGAGTAGCGGCAGCGATCTCGCGGACAAGATGTTCGAGCAAATGACCGATCTCGGCGCGGAGCTCGAACTCGATAAGGTCGTCGAAGTCGTCAAGAGAGGGGAAGGGGACTTCCTCGTCAAATGCGAGTACGGCGAATACGAAGGCAAAGCCGTGATCTGGGCGACGGGCGCCAAGCATCGTCACATCGGCGTCGAAGGCGAAGAGGAACTGATCGGCAACGGCGTCTCCTACTGCGCGCTCTGCGACGGCGCATTCTTTACCGGAGAGGACGTCGTGATGATCGGCGACGCAAATACCGCCCTGAGCTACACGATGTTTCTGTCCAATTGCTGCCGTCACGTGTATATCTGCACCCTTTTCGACCGCTTTTTCGGCGAGAAGGCGATGGTGGATGCGGTGCTCGCGAGGGAGAACGTCAGCTACGAACACAACCTCTCGTTGCAACGCTTTTTGACCGACGATCAAGGGAAGCTCAAGGGACTTGTGTTCCAAAACACCAAGGACGGCTCCGAGCGCCGCTACGAGGTAAAAGGTTGCTTTATCGCGGTCGGGCAGGTGCCGAATAACGACGCGATCAAAGGCTTGGTCGACCTCGACAAGGGCGGCTACGTCATCGCGGGCGAAGATACCGCCACCAAGACGGCGGGGCTCTTCATCGCGGGCGATTGCAGAGCTAAGAGGATCCGCCAGGTCACGACGGCGTGTGCGGACGGATCGGTCGCGGCGATCGCGGCGACACAGTATATCGACGCGCTGAAATAATCATCGATTGAGAAAAGGGCGTCCGCGCCCTTTTTCTTTATGATCGGGAGAGAGGATATGATCATTTGCGGAATGGAAAAGTTTTCAATGGTGGACTACGACGGCTATATCGCTTGTACGGTCTTTACGAAAGGGTGCAACTTTCTGTGTCCCTTTTGTCACAATTCCACCCTCGTGACGGGCGAGGCGGCGGAGATCCCCGAAGAGGAAGTTTTCGACTATTTGACCAAGCGAAAGGGGCTTGTGGACGCCGTATGCATCACGGGCGGCGAGCCGACCCTGCAACGCGGGCTGAAAGAGTTTATCTTGAAGGTGCGCGCCCTCGGCTATCGCGTGAAGATGGATACCAACGGCACCAATCCCGCGATTCTAAAGGAGCTCTTGACCGAGGAGCTTTTGGACTACGTCGCGATGGATATCAAGACGGATTTTGCACACTACGAGGACGTAACGGGCACGTCCAATCCCGCTTTGATCGACAGGGTCAAGGAAAGCGTTGAGATCTTGAAAACCATTGCGCCCGATTACGAGTTCCGCACGACTGCGATCGCAGAGTACCATTCGGAAGATAACTATAGGGCGATCGCCGAGATCGTCAGGGGCGCAAAGCGCTTTTTCGTGCAAAAGTTCAAGGACGGCGAAAACAACTTGACGCAGGGGATTCTGCACGAGCTTCCGAAAGAAGAGGCGGAGAAGCTCCTGTCTGCCGTCAGCACGGTTGGGGTTGCGGAAGTCGGACTCAGGGGGTATTGAGAATAATGGGCGCGTGGCGCCCATTTTAATTAGGAATTAGGAATGAGGAATTAGGAATTAAGGGTCGCACATCGCGCATAATGCGGCGCTGATGCTCCGAATAAAGAACGCTCGACGAGGACTTCTTGTTTTTCTTTAAGAACGCACCTCACCATTTCCCTCTCATAGCTATTGACCCGCGGAGCCGCGCTCTCCGCTATCCTTTACTATGCAGTTTCTGTTTTGTTGTAATAGCCTTTGTAAATCATTCGCTCGTTTACGAGCGATCTATCCTTTCAAAAAGCGGTTGTGGGGGT
>JAFZZX010000111.1 GCA_017615515.1 Clostridia bacterium | reverse complement strand
GGCTCCGCACGACGCGCGACCCGGAAAAGGTGTTCTCCGAGGACGGGCTTCGCCTGCTTAGGCTGGTTCGCCTCGCGGCGGAACTCGGGTTCGAGATCGAGAAAAAGACCTTCGTCGCGGCAAGCGACTACTCGCACCTGCTCGCCGACATCACCGCCGAACGCAAACGCGAGGAGCTGAACAGAATGCTCGTCGCGGACACGAAATACGGGGTAAAGGACGCGGTTTATCGCGCGTTCAAGCTCGCACGCGAGGTCGGGCTCTATCCTTATTTCCTGCCCGAGATCGAGGAAGGCATCAACATCGATCAACCATCGAGATACCACAAGTACGACGTGTACGAACACATCTTGCACACCGTCGCCGCCGCCCCGCCCGAGCTGCGTCTCGCGGCGCTCCTGCACGACATCGGCAAGCCTCGCTGTTATATTCGGGACGGCAACTTCTATATGCATTCGGTCGAAAGCGCGAAAATGGCAAAAGAGATCCTGACCCGCCTGAAGTACCCCAAGCGCGTCGTCGACCGCACCGTACGAATCATTCGGTGGCATATGTTCGACTTCAACGGACAAGCCTCGATCAACAAGAAACGCCGTTTCGTACAGCAGGAATGGGATCTCCTCGAAGACATCGCGCTCCTCAAGACCGCGGACAGCGTGGGAACGGGCTTTTTCACGCATAACGAATACGCGGACGCCCTGATCGAACTCAAAAAGAAGATGGCGGAAGAGGGGGTGCCCCTCACCGTCAAAGAACTCGCGATCGGGGGAAAAGACCTCGAAGAACTGGGCATCGAACCCCCGCTCCGCGCCGAAGTCCTCTCCACCTTGCTCGAACGGCAAGCGGACGAAGGCGCCAACCGCTCGCGCGAGTTCTTACTCGCCGAGGCACTCCGCGTCGCGGAAGAAATACGGAGGAAGAAATGACGACGGTGATCATCGTATTATTGGCGATCAACTTGGTATTGGGCGTCGTGGCGACGGTCGCCGCGCTCTCTAGCAAACGCACGGCGGGCGGACTGTCCGAGAAGGACGCGAAATCCATCGTGAAAGCCGAAAGCGAATACCAGACCCGCGAGATCACGCACGCCGTGACCGCCGCGAACAGCACCCTGCTCTCCGCGATCAAGGTGCATACCGAGACGCAGGGGGCGAATACCGACCGCTTTATGAGCGTCGTCGCCGCGAACGTCGAGGGGCAGGACAAGCGCCAACAGACCTTTATGCAGAACGTCGAGACCCGTTTCGAAACGATGAAAGACAGCATGGAAAAGGCGCTCTCCGAGATCCGTCAAGAGAATGCGACCCAACTCGAAAAGATGCGCGTGGTCGTGGAAGAGAAGATGCAAGCGACCCTATCCGAACGGCTGAATCAATCCTTCGGCATCATCGGCGAACAGCTGGACAGGGTGCGGGAAGGTCTCGGGGAGATGAAGAATCTGACGGGCGAGGTCACCGACCTTAAAAAGGTGCTCGGCGGCGTGAAGACGCGCGGCGTGTGGGGCGAACTGTACCTCGGCGCCCTGATCGAAGAGATGCTCGCCAAGGAGCAATACGACACCAACGTGCATATCGGCAAGAAGGGCGAGGTCGTCGAATACGCCGTCAAGATGCCCGGCAAAGGGGACGGAACAGTATGGCTGCCGATCGACGCGAAGTTCCCGCTCGAGGACTACCAGAGGCTCGTCGAAGCAAGCGACCGCGGCGACAGAGAGACCGTCGAACAGATGGGCAAAGCGCTCGAAGTCCGCATAAAAGCGGAAGCCAAGGACATAAAAGAGAAGTATATCAAGCCGCCGCAGACCACCGACTTCGCCGTGCTGTACCTGCCGATCGAAGGACTCTTCGCCGAGGTGGCGAGGCGTCCCGGGCTCCTGGACGACGTGCATAAGAAGTATCGCGTGATGGTCACCGGCCCCACGACCCTGTCCGCCCTGCTCAACAGCCTGCTGGTCGGATTCAAGACCGTCGCGATCGAAAAACGCAGTCGCGACATCTGGAAACTGCTCTCCGCCTTCCGCAACGAGTTTACCAAGTTCGCAGAGCTTTTAGAGAAGACTCAAACCTACGCCGAACGCACGTCGGACGGCATTCGCGACGTGACGCAGAAGACCCTGAAGATCAGCAAGAAACTCTCCGACGTGGAGCTATTGGACGCCCCGAAAGAGGGGAGCGACGAAGGCGACGAGGAGTAGCGCCACCCCGCCGCACGGGCAGGCACTTGCAAAACGTGCGCGCGGTATGATATAATAATGCAATGAGTATCAAGAAGAAATTGTTTCTCACCAACGTGATCATATTCGCCGTAATGGTCGCCCTTGCTTGGACGTACAGTTTTTTTGCGAACGCGCTACTCAACAAGTTCCCGATCACGGGTCCGGACGAAAACGAATTCAACACGGTGGCGAATTGCTTGACCAATAACGCCCTTTCGGACGACGAGAAAGCCGCGACGATGGCGAAAGTCGGATACAAGCTCAGCATCTATAATCCCGATCTGTCATTGATCAAAGAATACGGTTACACGCTGAAAAATTACGAGCTCAACATCAGCTCCGGCAGTCCGACGGTGGAGGCATTTTCGGACAAGATCCTGATCGGCGCGCTCCGCAACGGTCGCATCTACGCGGCGGTGAAACCCATCACGCGCGACAAGCCCTTTACGACGGCGAAGAACATCGCGCTCGCGGTGATGATCGTGTCCTGCGCGATCGTCGTATCGCTCGCCTGCTACTATCAGTTCTATACGATCTTCCCGCCCTTGACCGTCCTGCAAGGCGGACTGAAACAGATCGCGGCGGGCAACTACGAATATCAGCTCCGCAGCAACAAACGCGACGAGATCGGCGCGGTGATCGGCGAGTTCGAGATGATGCGACGCAAGCTCGCCGACCTGGACAAACAGAAGTCGCAATTCGACCGCCAGCGCGGCGAGATCATCGCGGGCATCAGCCACGACCTCAAGACCCCGCTGACCACGATCCAAGGCTACACCAAGGGACTGATGGACGGCGTCGCGAATACGCCGGCGAAGACCGAGCGCTACCTCAAGACCATCTACGAGACCGCCCTGACGATGAACGCCCTCGTCAACCAACTCAACGATTTTTCGAAACTCGACATCGACACGATCGAATACTCCTTTATGGAGCGCGACCTCGTGAAACTGATACAAGACTTCGCGGCGATCAACATCCCGATTTACGCGACCAAGGGGCTCAAGATCGAAACGGATTTCTCGGACACGCCGGTCGAAGCGGACATCGACAAGGATCAATTCCTGCGCGTCGTCCGCAATATCCTCGACAACAGCGTGAAATATAAGGACAAGGAGAACGGCGAAGCGAAGATCAAGGTCTACTCGGACGGAGAAAACGCCGTCCTCGAGATCGGAGACAACGGTCCCGGCGTCTCCCCGCACGAAATACAATATATCTTCGAGAGCTACTATCGCGGCGACCCGTCCCGCACCAACCCGACGACGGGCAGCGGCCTCGGGCTCTCCATCGTAAAGACCATCATCACCGCCCACGACGGCACCGTCGAAGCGGTGAACGATAACGGACTCAAAATCATCATCAAAATCCCGCAAAGGAGGAAAAGAAATTGAGAAGGATCTTAATCGTTGAGGACGAGAAAAACATCGCTGAGATCGAGAGAGATTACCTCGAGCTGGACGGATTCGAGGTCATCATCGAGAACAACGGCGCCGCAGGTATGCAGCGCGCGCTGAAAGAGGATTTCGATCTCGTGATCCTCGATATCATGCTCCCCGATATGGACGGATTCGAGATCTGCCGCACGCTCCGCAAGGAGAAAGACGTGCCGATCCTGATGGTCACGGCGAAGGTCGCGAGCATCGACAAGGTCAGAGGTCTCGGCATCGGCGCGGACGACTATATCGTCAAGCCCTTCGATCCGGCGGAACTCGTCGCGCGCGTCAAGGCGCACATTGCCCGCTACGAGCGCATCAAAGGCAACTCGCAGGACAAGGGCGTGGATATCGAATACCGCGACCTCGTCATCAAGCCTCTTTCCCGCCGCGTCTTTTTCAAAAAGAAGGAAGTGTTCCTGACGGCAAAGGAATTTGACCTCTTGTACTTCCTTGCCAGCAACCCCAACGTGGTCTACCGCAAGGAGACCATCTTCGACAAGGTTTGGGGAGTGGACAGCTTTGGTGACGCGGGCACGGTGGTCGTGCATTTGACCCACATCCGCGAAAAGATCGCCATGGATTATATCGAAACGGTCAGAGGGGTCGGATACCGCTTCAGTATGCAGTCCGACCAATAATGTTCCTCGGCGATTACCACACGCACACGACCTTCAGCGACGGCAAAG
>JAFZZX010000110.1 GCA_017615515.1 Clostridia bacterium | reverse complement strand
GACGGCGCTTCCCGGCAACGCGGGGCGTGGCGCTGCGGGCGGCAATCCCGGCAGCATCGAAGCGCTCGCGGGCAGAGACGTCGTAGCCGAGGTCGGTGCGGCGGGCAAGAAAGGCAAGGACGGCGTGTGTTATCCCGCCGTTCGCGCGGGCAAGGTCACGGGGGACAGATACGTCTCCTCGGTCGGCACGGTCGTGGATTCGGCGCTCTCCTATACGGGCACGATGGCGGACGTGGCGGATCGGCTATCCCGCTATTACGGCGTGGCGGTCTATTACGGCAATTCCCTTTATAATCCCTACGCGAAGAAATCCAAGGCGTATCGCTATACGATGGAAGTGCAGAGCGACGGCACCGCGCTGATGCATCAGGCGCAGTTCTTGATGTACACGATGTCCGTGATGCCCAAAAACTGCTGGCGCGAGATCGCGTTCCGCAGCGGCAGGACGGTCTCGATCTATCTGTGCAAGTCCATCAAGTCGGGGTCGGGCGGCAATATTCTCGGCTTGACGTCCGAGACGAACAACGTGTGGTTCGCGACCTTCGCTACCGAGATCCGCGGCGCGTATTACGGCGGCTACTACAATATCATGTTGCACGAATTCACGCACGTCTTCCACTACAATTTTACGACCTTTGCGCGTGATAGCTTTGAAACTGCTTTGCAAAGTAAAAACTACGGACTGGGATACAAGTCCTCGTACGGATCCAAGGAGCGCGTGTACGGCGTCGAGGCGAAGTACGACGAGACCAACAGCTGTTTCTTGTCCTCCTATTCGAGAAAGAACGTGATGGAAGACACCTCGGAGACCCTGTCGATCACGGCGACCTATCTGTCCCTTGAGCCCCCCTTGGGAGCGGGCACGCACATTCGCGCGAAGTTCGACGTCTTGGTCGACGCCTTCGGCAAAGAATACGAGACCTTAGCCCCCTTCGCGGTCGGCAAGACGCTCTTCTGCTATCCGCATTTGTTCGAATGAAACCTTCGCTCCGCGCCCCGTGCGCGGAGCTTTTTTCATCGGCAGGGATCGAATCGCGGCGCGGACTTGATTTATCTATCGCACATACTGTATAATGTAACAAACTTTATTACGCACGCTTCGCAAAGGCGAGCGAGCGGATCGGAGGGAAAATGAAAGCGTTTGTGACCGGAGGAGCAGGATACATCGGCAGCCATACCGTCGTGGAACTCTTGGCGGCGGGACACGAGGTCATCGTGGCGGACAATCTGTCCAACAGCAGCGAGGAAGCGATCCGCCGCGTGGAAAAGATCGCGGGCAAGAAGATCAAGTTTTATAAAGCGGACGTTTGCGACAAGGCGGCGGTCACCAAGATCTTCGACGAGAACGAGATCGACTTCGTCGTGCATTTCGCGGGACTCAAGGCGGTGGGCGAGAGCGTCCAAAAGCCCGTGATGTATTACCGCAACAACATCGACTGCACGCTGACTTTGCTTGAAGTGATGAAAGAGAAGGGCGTCAAGAAGTTCATCTTCTCGTCGTCGGCGACGGTGTACGGCGACCCCGCGTCGCTTCCCGTGACCGAGGATTTCCCCCTCTCCACGACCAACCCTTACGGCACGACCAAACTCTTTATCGAGCGTATCTTGTCGGACGCGGCGTTTGCCGATCCCGAGATGAGCGTCGTACTCTTGCGCTACTTCAACCCGATCGGCGCGCACGAAAGCGGCCTCATCGGCGAAGACCCGAAGGGCATTCCGAATAACCTCGCGCCTTATATCGCGAAGGTGGCGATCGGCGAACTGCCGCACATCAACGTCTTCGGCACCGACTATCCGACCAAGGACGGCACGGGCGTCAGGGACTATATCCACGTCGTGGACCTTGCGAAAGGACACGTCGCGGCGATCCCGAAGCTCGGCGAGGCGGGGGTGCATATCTATAACCTCGGCACGGGCAACGGTTACAGCGTCCTCGAGGTCATTGCGGCGTTTGAAAAGGCGTGCGGTCACCCCTTAAAGAAAGTGATGGCGCCCCGTCGCGGCGGCGACATCGCGGCGTGCTACGCGAGCGCGGACAAGGCGAAACGGGAGCTCGGCTGGGTGGCGAACCTCACGATCGACGATATGTGTAAGAGCCTGTGGCGCTTCCGCAGTAAGAATCCGCACGGATACGAGGAATAAGCATGGCGACCAAAAAGAGCGGCACGCAACGCACGACCTCAAAGAGCAATAAACGCACGCCCGAAAGAGTCGCCGCAGAAGCGGCGCGTCGGCACCCCAAGGCGGTCGTCGCGATCGTCGTGATCCTCGTTGTGCTGATCGCAGTCGGCGCGGTCCTCTACTTCAAGGTAGACAAGGTCCACAACGCGGTGGATAACTTGATCCATCGCGCGACCGTCACGACGGACGGCGGTGATAAGGCGACGAGCGGTGGCGGCAACACTCCGCCTCAAGCGACGACCTACGGGGACAAGGATCTCTCCTTTCACTTCCTTGAGCTCGGCAACAACTATACGGGCGACAGCACTTACATAAAGGCGGGCGACGTGGACATCCTGATCGACGCGGGGTCCCGTCAAGACAGCGCGGACGACATCGGCGACTACGTCAGGAATTACTGCACCGACGGCACCCTTGAATTCGTGATCGCGACGCACGCGCACCAGGATCATATCGCGGGGTTCACCAATACCAAAGCCCGCGACGGCATCTTTAAGCAATTCAAATGCGAGACCATCATCGACTTCGCAGGGACGAACGCGACGAGTGCGGTCTACAACAATTATATTTCCGCGCGCGACGACGAAGTCGAAAAGGACGGGGCGAAGCACTACACCGCGCTCCAATGCGCAAAGGAAACGGACGGCGCGCAAAAGACCTACGTACTCGGCGAAGGGATCACGATGACCATCCTTTATCAGAGATATTACGAAGAAAAGACGAGCGACGAAAACAACTATTCCGTCTGCGTGCTCTTCAATCACGGCGCGAATTATTACCTGTTGACGGGCGACCTCGAGGCGGAAGGCGAAGCCTCTCTCGTGGAGAACAACGATCTCCCCGAAGTGCAACTCTTCAAGGCGGGACACCACGGCTCCTATACGGCGTCCACCGACGCGCTTCTCTCGGTCATCAAGCCGAAGATCGTGTGCGTTTGCTGTTGCTGCGGCGCGGTGGAATATACGCAAAACCTCAATAACACTTTCCCGTCGCAGGCGTTCGTGAATCGCGTCGCGCCCTATACCGACAAAGTCTATGTGACGACCCTCGGCACGATCACGTATAACGAGACCAAGGGCAAGTACGAAGACACGGGTTTCGGCTCGATGAACGGCGTGATCACCGTCCTCAGTTCGAACGGCATCGTGACGGTCAGTTGTTCAAATAACGATACGCTGTTAAAAGATACAGACTGGTTCAAGGCAAATCGAACCTGCCCGACGGCGTGGCAGACGGCGCCCCCGGGATAAAAAATACTTGCGGGCGCGCGCCTCGCGTGTTATAATGTGACTATCAAAGCAAAGGAGAACCGTTATGGCTGCCAAAAAGAAATCTTACGGATTCGATAGGATCATCAACCTCATTCTCGCGATCATTCCGATCACGAATATCATTCTCGGCATCGTGAAACGCGTGCAATTCAAGAGCTACATCGGTGCGATCTTGAACTTCTTTCTCGCGCCCGTGTTCTACGTCGTGGACTTGATCACGGTCATTCTCAACGACGAGATTTGGCTGCTTGCGTAGTATTATGATAAGAAACGGCTTCTACTATTACGGATATTATTTTTCTGCGGATCTTTAATAGTATCGGCTGTTTCAGCACGCAAAAGAGAGAAAAGCGGTCGATACGTCGACCGTTTTTGTTTTGAAAAGGCGGGGCGCGCCCCGAAAAGGAGACATCTATGATCATCGTTATCAAGAAAGACAGAGACGAAAAGCAATACGAGCATTTGAAGGAATGGATCAAGTCGCTCGGCTTAAAGACCGATATCAGCGAGGGCGAAAACAGCCTCGTGATGGGTCTTGTGGGCGATACGAGCCGCGTGGACATCGACCTCGTGCGCTCCTTGGACATCGTGGAGGACGTCAAGCGCATTCAAGAACCCTTTAAGCTTGCCAATCGCAAGTTCCATCCCGAGGATTCCGCCGTCAAGGTGGGGGGCGTCACCATCGGCGCGGGGAACTTTACTTACATAGCGGGTCCCTGTTCGGTGGAGAACGAAAAGCAGATCATCGGCGTAGCCGAGGCGGTCAAGGCGGCGGGCGCCACCATTCTTCGCGGCGGCGCGTTCAAACCCCGCACCTCGCCCTATGCTTTCCAAGGGTTGCGCGACGAGGGCATTC
>JAFZZX010000109.1 GCA_017615515.1 Clostridia bacterium | reverse complement strand
GTCGAGCGCCTTCTTGACGATAGAAAGGTACTTGTCCATCGCCTGCGCGCGAGTCAGGTGCAATTTATTGAAAATGTGGTAGTCGGAACAGCTGACCAAAATGCCGGTCTCCTTGATGCCCATCTCCTTGACGAGCTCGAAATCGGAATCCGTCGCACGGATCCAACTCGTGATCTCGGGGAACTCGTAGCCGAGCTCCTGACAGGCGCGGACCGCCGCCCTGTCCTTCTCGCTATACAGGAAGAACTCGCTCTGCTTCACGATGCCCTTTTTGCCGCCGAGGCGATGGAGCATCTTATAGAGGTCCACGATCTGCTCGACCGTGAAGGGGTGCATCGACTGCTGTCCGTCGCGGAAGGTCGTATCGGTGATCCACAGCGACTCGGGCGTATTCATCGGCACGGTGAAGAAATCGAACGCCGTGCGAGGCACGTTCTCGTAGTCGAAGAACTCACGGAAGAGATTGGGCTCCGCGACGTCCTGCAAAGAGTAGGAATAGGTCTGCTCCTGCAATAGGTGTTTGTGCGTATTGTAGAATATCATGCTGCCTCCTTCGGTCAGTCGTCTTGACTGCCTTTGAGAAGTTCGTTTTGTTCGTTCAAGGCGAGCGCGTCCAAGATCTCCAGCATATCGCCGTCGAGGAACTGCTCGAGATTGTATAGGGTCATGCCGATGCGGTGATCGGTCACCCTGCCTTGCGGGTAATTATAGGTGCGAATGCGCTCGCTGCGATCGCCGCTGCCTACCTGCGCCTTCCTCTTCTCGGCGTACTCCTTGTCCGCCGCCGAGCGATAATAGTCGTAAAGTTTGGACTTCAGGACCTTCATCGCCTTTTCTTTGTTCTTGATCTGCGACTTTTCGTCTTGGCAAGTCACGACGAGCCCCGTCGGCAGATGGGTGATGCGGATCGCGCTCTCGGTCTTGTTGACGTATTGTCCGCCTGCGCCGCCTGCTCGATAGGTGTCGATCTTGAGGTCGGCGGGATTGACCACGGCGTCCACGTCCTCCGCCTCGGGTAGAACGGCTACCGTCGCCGCCGAAGTGTGGATCCTCCCCTGCGACTCGGTGGCGGGTACTCGCTGTACGCGATGCGCGCCGCTTTCGTACTTGAGCTTGCTGTACGCCCCCTTGCCCGAGATCATAAAGACCGCTTCTTTGACGCCGCCGAGGTCGGTCATGTTCATATCCACCTCTTCGGTCTTCCAATGCATACGCTCCGCAAAACGCATATACATACGCATCAGCACCGCGCCGAACAGGCTCGCCTCTTCTCCGCCCGTACCCGCGCGGATCTCGATCACAACGTTCTTGTCGTCGTTGGGATCCTTCGGCAGAAGCAGGATCTTGAGCGCGTCCTTGAGCGAAGTCATCTTTTGCTCTGCGGCGGCTTTCTCTTCCGTCGCGAGCGCCACGAGATCGGGATCGGTCTCCCCGGCGAGGATCTCCTCGCATTCTTTGAGGTTCTTTTCCGCCGCGAGATACTCCTCGTACTTCGCCACGACCTCTTCGAGAGAGGAATGTTCCTTCGCGACCTTTTGCCATTCGTCCTGTTTCGCGATCACGGCAGGATCGGCGAGGCGATCGGTCAATTCAAGATAACGCGCTTTCAGCGCGGCGAGTTTCTCAAACATTCGCGGTCACCTTCACGACGCGGTCGTGTCCTTCCACGTCCTTGATCACCTCGGTCGTGCCGAGCGAAGCGAAAAGCGCGGTAACCGCCGCCACTTGATCCGCGCCGATCTCGAGGAGAACGACGCCGCCCTCCGCAAGGTGCGAAGGAATCTCGGCCGCAAGGCGACGATAGAAGTCCAAGCCGTCCGCGCCGCCGTCCAAGGCGATGCGCGGCTCGCGGCGCACGACCTCGTCCAGATGGTCGATCTCCGCCGTCGGAATGTAGGGCGGATTCACGGTGATCAGGTCGTAGACGCCGTCCACGTTCTTTAATAGATCGCTGTGAATAAAGGTCACGTTCGTAGCGGTCAACGCCGCATTCTCGCGCGCAAGCGAAAGCGCCTGCTCGTCTACGTCGGCGGCGAAAACCTCACATTCGGAGAAAGTATGGGCGATCGCGATCGCGATGGCGCCGCTCCCCGTGCAGAGATCCAAGACGCGCTTGGCTCCCGATAAGAGGGGGATCTTCGCCTCGTCGACCAGCACTTCCGTATCCCCTCTCGGGATCAACGCGCGCGGATCGCATTTCAACATAATACCGTAAAAATACGCCTCTCCGAGAACGTATTGCAAGGGCTCGCCCGCCGCAACCTTGGCGGCATAGGCTTTCGCCTCTTTCAGCTTATCGAGTTCGATCTCCTCTATCACGCCCAGTTCCCAACGCTTGCAACAAAGGACCTTCACGAAGATCCAATCGGCGATCGCGTTCGCTTCGGACTCGCCGAAACGCTCCAAAAGCCCTTTGACCTCCAAACGTGCGTTCAAAAGGGATTTCGTGAGACGGAAGGAGACCGGCTCAATCGTCGGATCGGCGTCCATCGCCTGCACCGTCTTAAACG
>JAFZZX010000108.1 GCA_017615515.1 Clostridia bacterium | reverse complement strand
GATCGTGCGTAGGCTCTTGACCGCAAGGGTCATGACCTCGGTGATCTCCGCGCCGCCGAGCTCGCCGAAACATTCGAGTCCGGTCTGCAAGATCTCCTTAAAGGCGCCGTCCGCCGCGGGGCGATAGACGTTCTCGCTGTAGTACGCCTTGCGGACGCCCTTCGGTTCCGCCTCGCACCCCTTGATGATCGACAGGGTCACGTCGGGCTTCAGCGCCATCAATTTGCCGTTGGTATCGGTGAAGGTCAGGACGTTGTCCGACACGAGGAAATCCTTGTTCTTCGCGTAGAAGTCGTACTCCTCGAACTTGCCCATTCGATAGTATTCGTAGCCGTGATCGGCATAGAGAGCGCGCGGGGCGAGAACGACCGCCTCGCCGCGCTCCAATACGTTATTTCTTATCTCCATCGTCCACTCCTTCCTTATAGATCGCGATCGCCTTCTCGTAACCGCCGTTGCCGTACAAAAGGCACCGATTCACACGGCTGATCGTCGCGCTGCTCGTCCCCACCGCGGAGACGACGTCCTGATAGTTCGCGCCGCCCTTCAGCAGGATCGCCATTTCGAAGCGTTGCGCCATATCCTGCAACTCCTTGATCGTGCAGAGATCGGAGAAAAAGTCGTAGCAATCGTCCGCCGAAGACATCTTCGCTATGACCTGCATCAGGTTATCTACCGATTTGTTCCTTACCTTATCCATAAACTCACCTCGTGAATTGTGTATTCACAGTTTAGCACGATAAAGTGGCGAAGTCAAACGAATTGTCTTACTTTCTCATTTCCTTTGAACATATCCGCGCGTAGCGCCAACCCCGAAAAAGCGATGGGGGGCAAGCGCCCATCAAAAAATAAGACGGTCAGCGTCTTTTGCGAAAATCGATCATCTTTTTGTTTTTTATTCGAGACGACAAAGAAAGCGGCAGATACGAGGCGAAGTCACCCCGAGAAATCCGTGATTTCTTAGGGACCCCGATACGAAAAATCCCGCAGGCGCGTAACACAACAACACATCGGCGCCGAAGAACGGCGCGAAGACAAACGCTCATCAAAACGGCGAGTAGGCGCGTACTTGTCGTACGTAACTACTCGCCGTTGAAGATGTAGAGCAGTATTCGTGCCGTTATTCGGCGTCGAACTCGTCTTTGCCTGCGCCGCACAAAGGACAAGCGAAGTCCTCAGGCAGATCCTCGAACTTGGTCCCCGCCGCGATGCCGTTATCGGGATCGCCCACAGTCTCGTCGTATTCCCAACCGCACAAATTGCAAATGTATTTCATAATAGATACCTCCGTTTTTTATTTTTTCGATAGAAGTTATTTGATCGGCTCGAAGTCCGCCGCCCCGTGTTTGCACAGAGGGCAAACGATGTCGTCGGGCAACGTGTCGCCCTCGTAGATATAACCGCAAACCTTACAGACGAAGCCCTTCTTGCCTTCAACCTGCGGCTTCGGCTTGACGTTCTTTTGGTAATAGGTGTAGGTCATCGTCTCGAGGTCGGAGATCACGCGCGCCTCGCCCACCGAACAGATGAACATCCCGTGCGTGCCGAGGTCGACGTAATTCTCGACGGTCAGGGACATAAAGCTGTTGATATACTTGGGCAGGAAGACGAGCCCGTTGTCGCTACGGAACTTCTCCCATCCCTCGAACTTATCCACCGTCCTGCCGCTGCGGAAACCGAAGTCCTCGAAGACCTTGAACGGCGCGTCCACGGATAGGCAGTTGATATTCATTTTGCCGCTCTGCTTGATGACGTGGTGCGAATAGTTCTGCTTGTTGATCGTGACGGCGACGCGGTTCGGCGTATTCGTGACCTGCGTGACGGTATTCACGATCAAACCGTTGTCCTTTTTGCCGTCGTTCGAAGTGACGACGTAGAGCCCGTAGCCGATATTGAACAGCGCCTTGAGGTCGTTCTTATTCGCGGTCGAATCTTGGCGGGCGAGATAGTCCTTGCACAGTTCGTCCGAAACCTTTTCAATAGCGTCCTTCGTCAGATCGTTCATCGCCGAAGTCAGGCGAATGACCGGCTCGAGGAAGGTGAGATTCTTGCACCCCTCGAACATACCCTTCATGACCTTCGCCGCGAGAGGCGCCCAACTGCCGTTCTCGACGAGGGCGATCGTGCGGTTCTTGTAGCCGCGCTCCACGAGATGCTCGATGAAGGTGCGCATAAAGGGGAAGATGTCGGCGTTATAGGTCGTGGTGGCGAGCACCAATTTGCCGTAACGGAAGGCGTCTTCCACCGCCTCCGCCATGTCCTCGCGCGCGAGATCCGCGACCGAGACCTTCGGGCAACCCTTCTCCTTGAGCTTTTGGGCGAGGAGTTCCACCGCCGCCTTGGTGTGTCCGTAAACCGACGTGTACGCGACGAAGATGCCGTCGGTTTCCACGCCGTAGGACGACCAAGTATCGTACAAGCCGAGATAGTAGCCGAGGTTCTCCGTCAGGATCGGACCGTGGAGCGGACAGATCTTCTCGATGTCGAGAGCCGCCGCCTTTTTGAGCAGCGCTTGCACCTGCGCGCCGTACTTGCCGACGATGCCGAAATAGTAGCGGCGAGCCTCGCACGCCCAGTCTTCCTCGACGTCCAGCGCACCGAACTTACCGAAGCCGTCGGCGGAGAAGAGCACCTTGTCGTAGGCGTCGTAGGTCACGATGACCTCGGGCCAATGCACCATCGGCGCCGCGACGAAATGCAGAACGTGCTTGCCGAGCGGGAGCGTGTCGCCCTCCGCCACCACGATGCGCCTGTCCTCGTACTCCTTGCCGAAAAAGTTTTTCATCATCGCGAAAGCCTTTTGCGAGGAGACGATCGTCGCGTTCGGATAGGTCTTCATAAAAACGTCGATATTCGCCGAATGGTCGGGCTCCATATGTTGCACGACGAGATAGTCGGGGGCTTTGCCGCCCGTCGCCGTCGCGACGTTGTCCAGCCATTCGTGTCCGAAGCGCGCGTCCACGGTGTCCATCACCGCGATCTTGTAGTCCGCGATCACGTAGGAATTGTACGCCATGCCGTTCGGCACGTCGTATTGCCCTTCGAAGAGGTCGATCTCGTGGTCGTTAACGCCCACGTACTTGATGTCGGTAGTGATATTCATAGTTTCTCCTTATCATGGGGATTTTTTCGTACGGCGCCTGCAAGTGCCGCACTTCGATCATTGTATCATATCCGCGCGCGCTTTACAAGAGGCGAACTCTCATTTTTCCGCACGCGGCGGTTTCGACAGATCAGTCGCCCTTTTTCTTGTCGTCCTCTCGGAAGGGGTCGACGGACTTGACGGTGTCACGTTCGACGTAGGCGCGCTCTTCTTCAAACACGACGTCGTCCGACGGGTCGTTTTTCACGGGTTCGTACCCATAGCGCGTGCTTTCGGTCTCGTCGTAAGTATCTCTGCCGAGCTTTTCGCGCTTGAGCTCTTCATAGAAATGCGCCCTCGCCTCGGCGTGATAGACCGATACCCAAAGCATACCCACGCCGAAGCACAGCAGACCGACGATATACCAACCGATAAAGGAGAGATCCAAGAGGAAGAGCTTGCCTTTATAGCCGTCCATCAGCGCCGCGCTCTCGTCCAAGCACACCCGCCAATTCTTGTCCTTCGCCTCTTGCTGGATATAGAACGCCATCGAATAAGCGTACGCCTTAACGATGCCCGGAACGATCAGCAGCAGCGACCACAAGAAGACGAAGATCGAGCGCAAAAGTCCGAGCAGGAACGACTCGCCGATCTCCTCGCGGAACCCCGAGAACATCTCGGCAATGTCGATCCGTTTATCCCCGCGCGCCACTTTCAAAAAGACGCGGGTGAATCCGTACGTCATCGGACCCGAGATGACCGCGCTGACCAACATCAGCGGGAATCCGATCAAGGCGCCCACGACGGGTACGAGCCGAGAGGTCAGCGAACTCACCGACGACGGCAAGCCGACGATCAGGGAATAGATGACCGAGCAGACCACCAGCGAGACCCACACGCTGCCGAACAAGCGATGCTCGAGAGAGTCGAGTGCCTTTTGTCTGATCCTCTTGTTTTCCGACATACTTTCCTCCTTACTTGCGCCCGCTAAACGCAAGCGGGGCAAAAGCAATGCTTTATTTATTATACTTTTTTCTCGTCCTTTCGTCAATGCCCGCACCCGCCTGCGAGAAAGAATCTGTCCTATTGACCTTGAAAAGCGAGGAAGAAAATGATAAAATGAACAGGGGGAAAAATATGGAGATCATTGAGAAAACCATTCACAACCAACCGATCGGCAAGGAGGCGCTCGGCGCCTTCGTCGGCGGGTACCTCTCGGGCGACGTCGAGAAAGAGGAAATGACGGCGTTTCTTCGCGCCGTGTGCGCGCACGGCCTGTCGGACGAGGATGCGATCGCCCTAACCGAGGTCATGCTGGAATCGGGCGACCGACTGCACTTCACTCCGCGCGAATATCCCTACGCCGACAAACATTCGACGGGGGGCGTCGCGGACAGCACGACCCTGATCGTCGCACCCATCGTGGCGGCGGCGGGCATCCCCTTCCTCAAGATGAGCGGCAGAAAACTCGGGCATACGGGCGGCACGATCGACAAACTCGAATGTTTCCGCGGGTTCGAAGCCGAACTGACCGTCGCCGAAGCGGAAGAGGTCGTGGACAAGGTCGGTGCCGCGATCATCGCCCAGACCAAGGAGCTGGTCCCCGCGGACAAGGCTCTCTACAAACTGCGCGACGAAACGAATACCGTCAAAAGTTTGCCCCTGATTGCCTCTTCCGTCGTCTCCAAGAAGCTCGCGAGCGGCGCAGAAGTCTTCGTACTCGACGTCAAGACGGGTGACGGCGCCTTTATGGACACCGTGGAAGAGGGCGCGAAACTCGCCCGCCTGATGGTGCGCATCCTAAAGAGCGCGGGCAAGCGCGCGGCGGCGTTCCTAACCGATATGAACTCCCCGCTCGGAGAGGGCGTGGGCGGCGTGGCGGAAGTCCTCGACGCGATCGACGTCCTCGAGGGCGCGCGCGGCAGACTGCGCGAACTCGCGTTGCGCCTTGCGGGCAAACTGATCTCCCTTGCGAAGGGCGTTTCGGACGAGGCGGGCGCAAATGAGGCGAAAGAGATCCTCGACAGCGGCAATGCCCTACTGAAACTAAAGGAGATCGTCGCGGCGCAAGGCGGCTCTACCGAGCTCTTCTCTCCCGACGCAAGGCGATATATCCTTTCACGCGGTGCGGGTACCGTTTTGTCCGAAAAAGACGGATTCATCGGCAAAATCGACTGTGTAAAACTCGGCAACCTCGCTCGCGAATACGAAGCGAGCGGCGCCTACGGTATGTTCGTTCGCGTCAAGGTCGGCGATCCCGTCCGCAAGGGGGACACCTTCGCCCTGCTCCTCGGCGAGAACGCGGCGCCCGCCGCGCTCCTAACCGACTTGCGCTCCTGTTTCCTCGTGACGGACGAGGCGCCGCCCGTCACCCCGCTCGTTTACGAGATCGTGACCTAACCCCGCGCGCCTCGCCGCCTTCCGCGCGCGAAAACCGATATTTTTCAAAAAACGCTTGCATTCGCCCCGCCGATGCTTTATAATACAATGGTGCTTGGGGATATGGCTCAGTTGGTAGAGCGATACGTTCGCATCGTATAGGTCAGGGGTTCGAATCCCCTTATCTCCACCACTCGCAATCTAAATCGAACCTTCGTTTGGTTTAGGTTGCTTTTTTTATTCCCATAAACGGTTTATGCCGCGAAAGCGTCTTGACGAGAGAAAGGAGTGTGTTAGGCTGTTTTGCCGAGAAGGCAACAAAAAAGCCCTTTACGGGCTTGTGTCGGTTGGCTCGTTTAAGCCTTTTCAAACACGCTCCGCAGAGGCTCTCGTCAAGATGATCGTGGAATAACCGCTTCGCGGTTAAATCACCTTTATTACTTCGTATGGAACATAGATAGGATCGTTCTTGTTTAGAATGAATACGGGCATTACCGTTTTGCCCATATAAAAAGAAAAGCCCTGACTTTCGTCAGAGCCGTTCTTGGTCGCGCTTTTATAGCGTATTATGATTTTATCGTCGTATAAAGTTACTTCTTCAAGTAGGTAATTTACAAGTTCTTGTATTTCAAGTTTCAACGCCTTTTCGTAGTTTGCCTGTATTTCCTCCTCGGTAAGCAATTATGCAGTCTTGCTCCTCTCAATTAAGAGTTCTTTTTCGACTTCTTCTTGCCTTGCTTCAAGTTCGTGCTATCGCTTGTTGGT
>JAFZZX010000107.1 GCA_017615515.1 Clostridia bacterium | reverse complement strand
ATCGCTCTACTCGACGCGGATAGCGGTGAAATCCTCTACGCGGAGAATCCCGACCTACCGATGGAGATCGCCTCTACGACCAAGATCCTGACCGCGATCGTCGTGATCGAGAATGCAGACGTCTTTATGACCTATACGATCCCGAAGGCTGCCGTCGGGATCGAAGGCTCGTCGATTTATCTTCGAGAAGGCGAGAAATGGCGTGTTCTGGACCTCTTGTACGGACTGATGCTCCGCAGCGGTAACGACGCAGCCACCGCGCTCGCGATCGCGACGTCGGGTAGCATAGATGGTTTCGTCTCCCTAATGAATCAAACGGCGAAAAAGATCGGCGCAACGGGCAGCCGGTTCACCAATCCGCACGGTCTGCACGACGAGGAACACTATTCGACCGCTGTCGATATGGCACGGATCACCGCCTATGCGCTACGATGTCCGATCTTTGCCGCGATCTGCAAAACCAAGACCCATCGATGCGAAAAACAGGGAAAAGACGGTACGGAAAACGTAGTTTTCTACAATAAAAACAAACTTCTCTATTCCTATCCCGACGCGATCGGCGTGAAAACCGGCTACACCAAACACTCGGGCAGATGTCTCGTATCCGCCGCCGAACGAGAGGGCGTAAAGCTGATCTGCGTGACAATAAACGTGTACGACACCTACGGCGTTTCCGAGTCGCTTTTCGAAAAATACTTCTTCGCCAAGCAAAACACTTGCGAAAAAGCACGGGATAAGGTATCATAATGCCACGGAGAAATACTATGAGAATCAATAAATATATAGCGGAAGCGGGAGTGGCGTCCAGAAGGAACGCCGACCAAATGATCAAGGACGGACGCGTCTCGGTCAACGGTAAGAAGATCAACGAATGCGGTATTGACGTGAATCCGGAGAACGATACCGTCCTTGTCGACGGCGTCAAGATCACTCCCGTTCGCAGATATACCTACATAATGTTCAACAAACCGAAAGGTTGCATCACGACGGCGCAGGACGAGTTCGGCAGAAAGACGGTCTACGACTATTTGGAACAATACGAGGGGAAAGGGCTCTTTCCCGTCGGTCGACTGGACTACGATAGCGAGGGCTTGCTCCTCTTGACCAACGACGGGGCGCTCGCTCACGTCCTCACGCATCCGAGTTTCGGCATCTCCAAGACCTATCTCGTGAAGATCGAGGGAGAGATCGGCGAGGATGCGTTGAAAAAGATCCGCAAGGGCATCACGACCAAAGACGGCGTCAAATACGCGCCCGCCGTTGTCAGCGTGAAAGAGATCACGCCCGCTTATTCGCGCCTCGAGATCACGATCACGGAAGGGAAGAATCGCGAAGTACGCAAGATCTTCGAAGCGGTGGACAAGAACGTGATCTTCCTATGCAGACGAAAGATCGGCGAACTCAGCCTCGGCGGTCTGTCTCGCGGGTCTTCGCGCTATTTGACGGACAAAGAGATCGCCTACTTGAAGGGTCTGGAAGAAAAGAAGAATACGAAGAAATAAAAGTATATCGCCTCGAGCGATATATTTTCTTGTATTCCGAACGCTTGCAATCACAAAAGCCTTATTCTATAATAATGATATGAAGATTTTGATCGTAAACGACGACGGCATCCAAGCGGAAGGGCTGTATAAACTCGCCGAAACCCTCTCTACCGAGCACACCGTGACAGTCGTTGCTCCGCATACGCAAAAATCCGGTTTCAGCCACACCCTCTCCTTCCATAGGACCGTCTCCTACGCTCCCTATAACCTCGGCATACCCGTTTCTGCCTATTCCTTGACGGGCACGCCGTGCGATTGCGTAAAGTTCGCGATCAACGTACTGATGAAGGACGCTTTGCCCGACGCGATCCTCTGCGGGATCAACGACGACTACAACCTCGGCACGGACGTCGTCTACTCCGCGACGGTCAACGCCGCCCTCGAAGGTGCGATCCACGGGTTCCCGTCCTTCGCCTTTTCGATCGGCAGAGACCACGCGGACGACTTCACCTATCCCGCCGATTTTATCAAAAGGAATCTTTCTGCGCTCGTTTCGTTAGAGCGCAACGATAACGTCTGCTACAGTCTCAATTTCCCGTCCAATCACCCCGAGGAGATCCTCGGCGTGCGTTTTGCCAAGATCGGTCTCAGGAAGTTCAGCGATCGCTACGAACTCAGGGAAAACAGCGACGGCAGCGGCTATTTATTACTCGGAGAACCGATCCCTCTCGACAACGCGCCCGACTCGGACGTAGAACTGATCCGCAGGGGGTATATCACGATCACTCCCGTCGCCTTGCAAGACACCGCCACGGCTTTTATGGATGCTGCGGCAGGGAAGAAACTATGCGTGTAGCGATCATCGGCGGCGGCCCCGCAGGCATGGCGGCGGCATTCGCGGCAGCGACGAACGGGGCGACCGTCACCCTCTTTGAATCCAACGAAAAGCTCGGCAAAAAGCTCTTTATTTCAGGTAAGGGCAGATGCAATCTTACCAACGATTCTCCGATCGAGAATCACCTTTCAAACGTCCTTGCCAATCCACGATTTCTATATTCCGCCTATCACGCCTTTTCACCAAAAGACCTGATGGATCTTGTCGAAAGCGCGGGCGTTCCTCTCAAGACGGAGCGCGGCAATCGCGTTTTCCCCGTATCGGACAAAAGCTCCGATGTCATCTCCGCTTGGACGTCGCTCTTAAAGAGAGAAAAGGTCGAAGTACGTCTTCGCGACAAGGTTTTCGCCGTAAACACACTCGGCAAAGGGTTTCTCTTGCGCTCCGAGAGCGGAGAGCACACCTTCGACGCCGTCGTGATCTCTACGGGTGGTATCACCTACCAAGCGACCGGTAGCACCGGAGACGGATATGATTTCGCACGTGCTTTCGGTCATACGGTGACCGACCTTGCCCCCTCTCTCGTCGGCATACGAGCCGATCTCCCTCGTGATCTTGCGGGATTGTCGCTGAAGAACGTCGAACTCTCCTGCTTGCAAAACGGGGAAATCCTTTATCGTGAGTTCGGGGAAATGCTCTTTACTCACAGCGGCGTATCGGGACCCATCGTACTGACTCTTTCGGCGCATATCAATCGATGCGATCTCTCGACGCTGTCACTTTCTCTCGACTTAAAGCCCGCGCTCGACGCGGAGACTCTCGACGCTCGTCTGGTCAGAGAGTTTACGGCTTCTCCCAACAAATCTTTACAGAACGTGATGCCCGCATTGATGCCAAGGTCGTTGATCGGCTTGGTGCTGTCTCAGGCGAAGATCGCGGGAAATCGCCCCTGCCAATCCATCACAAAGCTCGAGAGAAGGGCGCTCGTTTCCACGATAAAATCGATCCTGATTTCTCCGCTCGGTTTCGAGGAGTTTAACGGCGCGATCGTGACGGCGGGCGGCGTCGCGGTATCGGAGATCGACCCAAAGAGCATGATGAGCCGCCGCGTACGGGGATTGTTTTTTGCAGGCGAAGTGCTGGATCTCGACGCCTTGACGGGCGGATATAATCTGCAGATCGCTTTTTCGACAGGGTACCTCGCGGGACTTCATGCGGCAAACGCTTGATTCTCCTGCGGGCGGGTGATACAATTTAATTATCAAGGAGGATATTCTATGAATATTGCCATCGACGGACCTTCCGGCGCAGGGAAAAGCACGATCGCCAAAGAGATCGCAAAAAGACTTTCCATCACCTATTTGGATACCGGTGCGATGTATCGTACAGTCGCCTTGAAGAGCATTCGGCTCGGCGTGGACGTCACGGACGAACCCGCCGTCGAGGCGTTTCTCCCTACGGTCGACCTTGACATCAGGTACGTTGACGGCGTGCAACACGTCTATCT
>JAFZZX010000106.1 GCA_017615515.1 Clostridia bacterium | reverse complement strand
CCTTGCATTCCCGCATAAGCGCGGTCAAGGCAACGATGGTCTCCTCTCCCTCGCCGACCATAAACAGATCGAAAAAGTCTGCGAGCGGCTCGGGGTTGATGGTCGAAGGTCCACCGCCGCATACGATCGGGAAAGAGTCGTCGCGATCCTTCGCATAAAAGGGAATGCCCGCCGCTTCCATCACGTATAAGACGCCCGTATAGAGCATCTCGTACTGCACCGAAAAGCCGAGCATATCGAAATCGCGCAGAGGCTTTTTCGTCTCTAGGCTCATTAGGGGCAGACCGCTTTCTTTCAACAGGGCGCGAAAGTCGAGCGCGGGCGCGAAACAGCGCTCGCACACGATCCCCTCTTGGTTATTCAGGACGTGATAAAGGATCTTCAGACCGAGATTGGACATACCGACCTCGTATAGGTCCGGCATACAGATGCAAAAACGCACGTCGCACGGTTTCTCCATGTCGGGCGTGTTGTACTCACCGCCGCTGTAACGGGCGGGTTTCTCGGCTTTTAACAGTATCTCTTCGAAGGTCATCCTATCCTCTGTCGTCAATTATACCATAAAGCGATATAAATAACAAGTTTATTTATATCCGTTGACGCGCGGCTTCCGCACAAAGCGCCTCGCCGATCGTGGCGCTCTGCGGATAGGACAAACATAGCGCGGTGATCTCACGAGGCGACAGTCGACGCGGGTTCCGTCCCTTTCCCCGCACGACGACGGGGCGCAATCGCCCTTCCTCGTCGGTTTGAGCAAGACGGTAGAGCGGTGCCGACGGGTCGACCCGTACCGCACGAGGCAAGCAGAAGGCGAAAAAGTACGAAAGCATAAATCCGCCGAACAGCAGAAAGGACAAGTTGGCGAGTGCGTACGACAGCGCGAAGGCGCATAGTGCCGTGACGAGCGTACAGAGCGCGGTAGAGACGCGCACCCCTCGGACGGGGAACAGGAAACGGCAGAGCCTGCCGCCGTCCAAGGGATAGGCAGGGAGCGCGTTGACCGTCGCGATCATAAGATTCGCTTTCAAAAAGCCCTTACACAATCCGTACAATTCGGGAAGGAGCCAACACGCGGAGAGGGTGAGGGACGCAACGAGCAAATTGGAGACGGGACCCGCGACGAGCACCGCCCCGAAATGCGGGATCTCCCCCGCCGTGCTCATCATCGCGCCGTATGGAGTCAAGGTCACCGAAAGGGATCCCGCGCCCGCGAAACGCGCGACCGCCGCGTGCGACAGTTCGTGGACCAGGACGACAAGAAGTGCGACGAGGTATTCACGGACGCCACCGAGCAAGGTATAGGCGAAGAGCGCGACGAAGCAAAGGGGGTGGATGCGGACCTTCAAAAGAGCAGGGAGACCGCCGCGCGAACGGGATCGGGGAGCGTGGCGGAACGAAAGAGGGCGAAGGCGGTCAAATAGATAACGCCCCCGAAGAGCAACAGAAAAAACAGGAAGGGATAGTCTCGCCTTCTCCCTTTCCTGACGATCACACTTTTATTCTCGTAGCCTTTGCCGCTGACCCGCTTGACGCCGTATCGATCCATATCAAAGACTATGCCGCTCTGCGCAAAAATAGACTATCCGCTCCGCCCGAACCCACGAACGCGATAGGCTCGCGCCGCGATCTTCACTTCGTAATAACCGAATTCGTCCACCTCGACAGAGGCGGACAGAGAATGCGGCTCCACCTCGAAATAATTGTCGAGTAGGTCGTACGCGTCACTTTTCAGCACGGCGCTGACGTCCTCTCTCGCACCCGTCTTGTCCTTCAAGAGCACCTTCTTGATGCGCTCCAACCCCACTTTCGCTCCTCTCATATTACCTCGCCATTTTGCGGAAAAATCCGAGTATCCCGCGATATTTCGCCGTGCAGTCGTACAAAGTGTTCGTCCCCATCATCACGTGGCTCGCGATCAAAAGGACGGCTCGATACTGCCGGCTGTCCTCATTCGCGATCCGCCCTACCGTCTGCGACAAGAGCACTTCGTCGTCCTCGGGCACGCTGCCGACCACGGGGAGCCGCAGGACGTTCCTGACGTCAGAGACTCCGAGCGCTTCTCCCTTCATCACGAGATCCCCTCGGATCCTATTCACGATGACCTCGACGCGTCGCAGGCGGTAGCCCGCGAGAAGGTCGGACACCTTGTCCGCGTCCCGAACGCTCGCGGGGATCGGCGTGGTCACGACGAGCGCCTCGTCCGCGGCGGAGACCGCGCGATGGAATCCCTCGTCTATGCCGGCGGGACAGTCGATCAGGATATAGTCGAACCCGCGTCGAAGCGCGGCGATCACGGCGGCAAACCCCCGCTCCGTGATCTTCCCGCTCACGAGCGCACGCGAACTCAAGAGAGAAAGGTTCTCCTGAAACGGGTGCGTTACCAGCGCCTCGGTCAGGCGGCACCTGCCTTTCTCCACGTCGGACACGTCGTAGATCACGCCGTCCTCGATCCCGAGAACGAGATCGAGATTATTGAGTCCGACGTCGGCGTCCACGAGGACGACCTTCGCCCCCGCTCCCGCGATCGCCATACCGAGCGTGGCGGTGATCGTGCTCTTGCCTACGCCCCCTTTTCCCGAGGTCACTACGATGCATCTTCCCATAAGAAAAAGGATACCGCTTTCTTGAGAAAGAGTATCCTTATATTTCCGCGCAATATGTCTAAGCGACGAAAGTTTTGCCGATTAGTATTTGATACGCTCCGCGATGTAGCTCTCGAGGTCCGCAAGCGCCACCCTGTCCTGCGCCATCGTGTCGCGATCTCTGACCGTCACGGTGCCCTGCTCGAGGGTATCGAAGTCCACGGTCACGCAGAAAGGCGTACCGATCTCGTCTTGGCGTCTGTAACGCTTGCCGATCGAACCCGCCTCGTCGTAGGTCGCGGAGAACTTCTTGGCGAGGGACTGATAGATCTCGGTCGCTTTATCGCCGAGCGCCTTCTTTTGAAGGGGAAGAACCGCCACCTTATAGGGAGCGATCGCGGGATGGAAGTGCATGACCACACGCACGTCGCCGCCTTCGAGCTCCTCTTCGTCGTACGCGTCGCACAGAATGGTCAGCACCATTCTCTCGACGCCGAGAGAAGGCTCGATGACGTACGGCACGTACTTCTCGTTCGTGATCGGATCGAGGTAGGAAAGATCCTTGCCCGATACCTTCATATGCGCGTTGAGGTCGTAGTCGGTTCTGTCCGCCACGCCCCACAGTTCGCCCCAACCGAACGGGAACTTATATTCGAAGTCGGTCGTCGCGTTGGAATAGAAACAGAGCTCTTCCTTGTCGTGGTCGCGCAGTTTGAGGTTCTCTTCCTTGATGCCGAGGCCGAGCAACCAGTTCTTACAAAACTCCTTCCAATAGGCAAACCATTCGAGGTCGGTGCCGGGCGCGCAGAAGAACTCGAGCTCCATCTGCTCAAACTCCCTGACGCGGAAGATGAAGTTGCCCGGGGTGATCTCGTTGCGGAAAGACTTGCCGATCTGTCCGATACCGAAGGGGACCTTCATACGGGTCGTCCTCTGCACGTTCAGGAAATTGACGAAGATGCCCTGCGCCGTCTCGGGACGGAGATAGAGCGTGCTGACCGTGTCTTCGGTCACGCCCTGGAAGGTCTTGAACATCAAGTTGAATTGGCGAATGCCGGTAAAGTCCGCCTTGCCGCAGATCGGGCACTTGATCTCCTTCTCCTTGATATAGCTCTCCATCTCGGCGTGCGACCAAGAGGCGATATTCATCTCGATGCCGTTTTTCTTATTATATTCCTCGATGAGGTTATCCGCACGGTGACGCGACTTACAGCTCTTGCAGTCCATCAAGGGATCGGAGAAGCCGCCCACGTGTCCCGATGCGACCCACACGTTCGGATTCATCAAGATCGCACAGTCCAAGCCGACGTTCAAGGGATTCTCGGTGACGAACTTTTGCCACCAAGCCTTTTTGATGTTGTTTTTGAGTTCCACGCCGAGAGGGCCGTAGTCCCAAGTATTCGCCAAGCCGCCGTAGATCTCGCTGCCCGGGAAGACGAAGCCGCGTCCTTTGGCGAGAGCCGTGAGTTTATCCATCGTGAGTTTTGCCATAACAGCCTCCATATTCAATAGGAATAAATAAATGATAAGGTGCGCGCGCGGAAAAGTCAAGCGAAGTGTGTCAAAAGGGAAATTCGGCGCGTATGATGAGGTAGGAACCCAAAAAAACTTTGGAAATACGGAGGTACATATTATGAATAGTTTTTGCGGTAACGATTGCTTATTGCTCCTTCTCCTCTTATTCTGCTGCGGCGGAAATAAGTGCGGCGGCTGCAACATCGACTCCATCCTGTGGATCTATCTGATCCTCTGCTGCTGCGGCGGTTGCGGCGGCTGCGGATGCAAGGACCATCCGAACTTCGGCTTCGGCTGCAAGTAAGGGCCGACCCTTTCCCCCTTGCCTGAGGG
>JAFZZX010000105.1 GCA_017615515.1 Clostridia bacterium | reverse complement strand
GTATATGCCGTCTTATACGCGCTCGCTCTTCTCACCGCGGAGTCGTGCGTACACCTCAGGTCCGATCGTGTAGGTCTCACCCGGTTTCGTATTGAAGATTCCGCTCTTATCCCTGCACACGATATGGTAGGTCTCGTTGGTCTCTACGTCCGCGCCCAACAACGACGCATAGCCGATCAACCCGCCGATCGAGGGCGCGTCTTCGGCGTAGACTTTGATCATTTGATACTGCTCTTCGTCGAATACGACATTGATCCCGTTTCCGCTCGGATTCGCGGCGTTGACCTGAGGGTTTATATTCTCCCAAATACCGATCATCAGGAAGCTGAAGTTCAACCAAGCGTTCTTCTCCAAGTAGTCCTTTCTGTCAAGGAACTTGTCGAGCGCGTAGTACTCTTCGACGTTCTCCACGTACAGATTATCGATCTCGGACATCTCGAACGCCTCTTGAATGATCTTGCCGAGCTTGTCGTTGAAGATACCGACCCAATCCGAGGCGGTATTGTTGGCGAGATTTTGCGGCAAAAGGTTCATCTGCACCTCTTTCAGCATCTTCCAGTTATAGACGTAGTTCGTCCCTTCGAGCTCGAATTTGCCGAATTGCGACGACAAGCCGTTCTTGCTCTTGAACCGCTCCAGAATATCGTCGAAATTGCCGCAGGCGATGCCGACGGGCGCGATGGTATTGCTGAAAATACAGTTCTTGATTTTCGCGTTCGCCACGCCGTAACTGGACTGCTGCAAGACGATCGCAGAGGCGGAATTATTGCGGAAGATACAGCCGTCGAAGACGTTGTCGCCGATCGAGACGTTGACGTGTCCGTACGCATATTGGAAGAGACACCCCTGTACGTAGAGATCGAAGGAGCAGTCCGCGGAAGGATAGGCGTGCCTGGTGCCGATCGCGCCGCCGCCCTTGGCGCTGAGCTCGGTAAACGCCGCTTCGGCATCGTCGCTCGTGGGTTGCGTCGCCTGGAGATTGGTGTTGACGATGCGTACGCTGAGATGCTTGGGCATATCGGGATATTCCGCGAAATCCCACAAGAGCAGTTTCTCGCCGTCCTCGACCGAGTCGGTAAAGAACTGTCCGTCGAGTTTTTTGCCGTTGCCGTAGATCGAACACGCGGTATTCTTGATCGTGACGCCGCCGTCCGACTTCGCGCGGAAATACACGTCCGCGAGCAGGACGATCGCCCCTGCGTTCGGGTTCGCGGCGACGACCCTAAAATCGTCGTAGGACGAAAAGCTCGGTTTCTCCCCCTTGCTCTTGTCGAAGATATTGCTTTCCTCTCCGTAACCGACGTTGACCCCCTTGACGAGGTGGAAGGTGTAGAGTTGTCTGACGGGCATTCCCTCTTGGTTATAAGCGGTGGCGCTGATGGTCACGGTCTTGCCGTCCACATTGTCCTTGAAGGTCACGAGTCCACGCTCGGTCACCGTGGCGACCTCGGTATCGGCGCTCTCGAAGGTGAACGCTTCGATCCCGATGCCGGCGGGATAGACCGAGAGGATCCTCATCTGGTAGTTATTCGTATAGTTGCCGTTTCGATAGGTGACGTTGCCGAAAACGCGCTCTTGTAACAAGCCGACGCTATCCTTAAAAGGGTTTTCATACAGACGGAAATCCTCGACGGGGCTGGTCACGTTGATCGTGACGCGTTGTCCGACGTACCCTTCCGCATAGGGATAAACGTAGGCGGTGCCGCTACCGACCGCGTAGACGCGCGCATCCACGACCCGCAAGATCTCCTCGTTCGAGGAACGCCACGCAATGCTCGGCGCCCCGCCGTCCAAGGCGAAAGAACGGAGTTCGAGGTTGGACGTCCCGAGGGCGAGGTAGGCGGAGAGCGCTCCTTCCGCAAGGGCGTAGTAGTTCTCGACGACGAGGGTCCTAGTCGTATCGACCTTCACGACGCGAATGCTGTCCGTCGCACCGTCTTTTTGGACGGTCACCTGCTTGCTTTCAAAAGCGGCGAGTTCCTGCGTCGTGACGACGTTGCCGCCCAAAACTGTCGCCCCATCCGTCAGATAAGGGGTCAGGTCGATCGTATCGCCCACGACGTAGACTTCGCGCTCCCGCACGAGAGCGGTGCCCGAGACCGTGACCTGCACGCTGTCCGTGACCGTGACGCCTCTCGCCGTGACCGTCTCGGTGATCGCCGTCGTGCCTTCCGCGAGGGCGGTGATCACGCCGTTATTGTCCACCTTGACGAGAGAGGGATTCTCGCTCGACCAAGCGATCTTCTCTTCCTTGACGCTTCTTGCGGGTTTGACCGACGCGAGCAGGCTCTTTACGCCGTAGCGCGGGATCGTGATCTCGGAAGCATAGTTTCCCGTATAGTCTCCGATCTCCAGTCTGCCGGGGATCAATCCGCCGATATAGAGCGTCGCACGCGCCGTGATCGACGAGTTCTTTTCCGACGTACAGACGATGTCCACCGTTCCGTAGTCGTGGAAGATCACGTCGGCGGCGTCTTCCCTCTTCGCGTCGGGAACGACTTCCGCAATCCGAGGATCGGAACTCTCCCAGATCATCTTGTCCGTGGCGATGCCCGGGAAAACCTCGCAAAAGACGGTAAACTTCTTGTCCGTGTCCTTGTAGTCCTCGAGATAGATCTCCTGGCTCTCCAAGACCTCGCCGCCGTGCTTGATCAGCACCGATTCGACGGGAATATCCACAAGCGCGGTAGCGATCAGCTTTCCGCTCGCGTCGATGGTTAGGATCACGAGGATCGGGATCAATAGGAGCAAACATAGTATTACTTTCTTCATCTTCAGTCTCTCTTTCCACGCAGTTTCGCGTAGGTCTCTTCGTCTAATTTATAGGTTTCGCCGGGCGAGGTGAGGTATTCGCCGTCCGCATTCTTGTCCATCAGCATATAGAGCGGTTTCTCGAGGTCAAGAAAGGCGTTCGCAAGGGTCGCGATCGCTCCGAGGGGCGCCGTCTCCATCTCGAGTTCGAGCAAGGAAGTCGTGCTCTCGTCGAAGGTAATCAGCATGCCGTCCGTGATCTTTTCGCGAGGCTTATTCAGGATGATCTTCTCTTCCGGCGTCCAGTCCTTCTCCGCCCAGAAGTTCATAAACATGACGCCCATATTCACGTACTTCTCTTTCTCGAGCTTGTGGCGCACGACGAGATCGGCGTTTTCCGGCATCTTCAGGCTGATGCGCGCGCATTCAGACAACTTGTCGTTTACCTTCTCGAGCACCGTGTCCAAAGACTCGTTCTTCATCACGCCGGTCGGGATGATGTCGAGACGCACTTCGTCGATCTTTTTCCAATTGTAAACGTAGTTTCTCCCCGTCCAATGGAAGGCGTTGTATTCCACGACCTCGTTCTTGCCGAGCGGAAAGGTCCCGTTGGAGACCAGCCCCGGCATCGAGATCGAATTGGAGAAGATGCAGTTGTTGACCGTGACGTAGTTTTCCTGTCCGTACAGGGATTCCACGAGGATCGACACACCCGCGCTGTTGCGGAAGATGCACCCATCGAACGTCACGGTGCCGCCGATCGTGATCACGTGAGAATAGGAATATTGGAAGACGCAGAACTTGAAGTTGATCGCGAAATCCGTCCGCTTGCTGTAATAGGTGCGGATCGGCGTGCCGCCCGTCTTCATCAGCAGTTTGAAGGTCTCCTTCGAGTCGCTGCCGAGCGGCGCGTAGGAGTTGACGAAGAGGTCGCAGATCGTGATCCCCTTTTGGTCTTCGTATCCCTCCAATTGTTCGTCTTTCCCCTCCGCGAAAAGCATGCTTTCGTAATCGTACTGATAGAATTGACCGTCCATCTTGTAGCCGTTACCGTACATATCGCGGATAAAGGAGATCTTGTGATACTGTCCTTCGATCGAATCGACCTCTTGCTGCGACGGCATATAGACGTTGGTCTGGAAGACGAGCGCCTCGTCGCGCGGCTCGTACATCGTCTTGAGCGCGTGGTAGTACGGCTCGTAGGAAGGATAGATCTCCTTATCGGGATCGCAGGGATTCGCGCCGAAGCCGAAGCCGACGTTGATCCCCTTCACGATATTGCGGAAGGTATAATGCCTGACGATACCGTTCGTCGAGAAGGGGCTCTTCACCATCACGGTGACCTCTCTGCCGATCGCGTCGTTCGTAAAGGTCACCAGTCCGGTCTTATCCACCGAGGCATAGTCCTCTTTCACCGAATAAATAAAGCGATCCAATGCCCCCGTCGCGGGATAGATCTGCTCGGGGATCACGCGAATGCCGTTCACGATCTCGCCATCGTACACGCTGCGCGTGCCGAACACCCTCTCCGACCCAAGTCCGACTAAGTCGCCGCCGACGTCGAAGTTCAGGGCGAAATAGGATAACGGCGTCGCAACCGTCACCTCAAGCACAACAGTCTGATAGTCCGCTTTCTCAAAGCGCACGGTGGTCTTTCCCGCGCGGCGCGCCCGAAGCGTATTCCCTTCAACGGCGATCACGTCGGGATCGAGAGAAGTGATCGTAACGCCCGAAACCGCCGCCGAAGTCGCGAGATCCACGGCGGTCAAACAGACGGAATGATCCACCGCGAGGAAAACGCCCTGCTCCCACATCGTGCGTAGCAAAAGGTCGAATTCGGCAATGCCGAGTTTCTTCTCGTAATCGAGGCGCGTCAAGGTCAGCGTCTCACGCTTATCCCCGAGCGTGACCTCGATCTCGCGGCTCTCGCCGTACTCCATGCTCGCCACGGAAACGGCGGAGCCGCCCTGCGCCACCGCGCCATCCGCGAGATAGGGCGTCAGATCGATCGCGTTTTGATAGGCGTAGACCTGTTTTTGCTTGACGGGACAAACGCCCGAGACCGTAACGGGGACCTCGATCGTAGTCCGCTTGTTCTTTTTGTCCGTGACGCCGACGGTCAAGATTGCCGCCCCTTGCTTCTTCGCTGTCAGCACACCGATGGGCGACACGGCAAAGACGCTTTCGTCCGATGACGAGTAATCGACGTCCTCGGCGAGGGCGCTATAGGGCGTGATCTCCGCGCGGTAAATGCTCTGCTCGTAGACCGAGAGCGAGATATTGCGGACCTCCTCGCCGCTGTCGTAGGAATACAAGGCGAGCTTATGCACCGAATCGTCCTCTACGAAGAAGGCGCAAGACGCGCGCACCGAAGCGGCGTCCAAGCTCTGCGCGGTGATCTTCACGAACCCGCAATCGAGGAAGGTCACGATCCCGTCTTTATCTACGGTCGCGACGCTTTCGTCGTCGCTGTACCACCTGAAACCGCTGACGTCCGCCACCCCCGGGTAATAGCGAGGAATCAATTGATATTTGAGTTTTTTCTTATGGTATTCTCCGTAATTGATCGTGACTTCCGACACGGGTTCGCCCTTGTGCCAAAGCTCGATATTTTCGATGCTGATCGAGACTTCCGCCGAAATGATCTTACCGGAAGCCGAGATCGTGAAAATAACGATCAAAGGGATCAATAGGAGCAATACGATAATAAACTTCTTCATATCATCTCTGCGAGATCCTATCGTACCTCTTTTCCAGCCCGATCAAGAGCCACAGCGCGGCGCCGACCGCCATCAACAGCGAGACCCCCGCAAGGATCAAGAAGGTCATCGTCATGCCCCATAGGAAGACGCCGACCATACCGAACAGTCCGTACAAAACCGAGATCGCGAATCCCACGAAGAGAGTCACGAAAGTCGATAGGTTGCCCACCGCGAG
>JAFZZX010000104.1 GCA_017615515.1 Clostridia bacterium | reverse complement strand
TATCTCACCCCACAAAACGTCTCGTTTTCCGGGGACCCCGAAAGGGGCGCAAAACTTGTTCCCGCTCGCCTTTGCATCCCTTTTCAAAGGGAGGCTTGATTGCGCACGCGCGAAACAAGTGCGGAATGGTGGGTTTACTTTTCCTCAAAAAACGCCAAAGGCGCGTCGAGTAGCCGTCGGCAAGCGGACGGCTACTCGACAATGTAATCAAATCCCGTAACAAACCGATCCTCGCCGAAATAGGTGACGGTGGCGGTGCGGGCACCCGTCGCAGTCGTATTAAAATAGCTAAACATATTGTCGCCGAGTTCGTCCGTTATGTCGGTTTCGCTACCGTCCGAATAGCACAGCCACAGTTTCATTCCCGTGACGCTTAGAGATTCACCTACTTTGTAGGTGGTCTTGACGCTGTCGCCCGAAACGTCCAATCGGATCCCTGTGACGTAGGGATCGGTGCTTTCTACGTGGATCGCCGTATAATGTCCCGTTTGTTCGCAATCGGGATGATAGATCCAGACGGCATAATCACCTTTTTTGGTGAGGTCGTAGTTGCCCACGATCCTACCGCCCGCCGCAAGGACTTCCGCGACGGTCATCGTCTCGCTTCTGCGGGTGTAATAAAGCGTACATTCTCCCGAAAGGTCGAGTTCTTCCCCTACGTTCACCGTAATGCCCCACGGCGCCGAAAAACCGACGATCTCCTCCTCTCGATCGTCTACGACCTCAATATTCATTACGAGTTCAAACCCTTGATAGCGGATCAGCAACGTCTGTCGCTCGAGGACGTGCGGCGTAAAGCCCGTGATCTCGACCTCCTCGTCCGTCAACGGCACCCGAATGCGATCGGCACCATAGCCGATCTCCACGTCGAGATACGCCGCGGCAGGTATCACCAACTCATCCGAGGTGTAATAAGTGTCTTCGTTCCATCCTACGACGTCATAGACGTCAGTAACCTCCCCCGATTCGGGGTCTGCGATGCGGATCGGCACGTCCGTAGACCATTCGCCATAGGTGATCGTGAGGACTTGATCGCCTGCGTTTTCTTTGTCGTACCCCGTGACCATCTCAAGGGTCAACGGGACCGTCTCCTTACTATACCCGAAGCCGTAGATGACGTCCAACGTCGCGTCGGTGCAATCCAGTTCCTGTCCCTTTTTAGGCATACCCGTCGGCAAGCCGTGCCAAGTGGTGCTGAGCCCCGTCACTCGTTCGGCATCCTCTTCCGAAACGACCCGTACGGTTATTCGTTCGGAGTCCACACCGATATAGCGCGCCACAAGATAGGTGTAGCCGATTTCGTTGAAGACGATCGGTTCAGTGCCGTCGGTGATAGGCACGAAAACCGCGCTCTCCGGTTCTCCTATCCGCTGCAATACGATAATCTCGTCCATCGTCGCACGCAATAAGACGAGGGTGCCGGGGAACCTCTCGTACTCGACCTCGAGATAGGCGGTAGAATAGTCGAAGGTTTCACCTTCGATATATGCCCTTTTATCCAGTTTCAGCGTGACGGTTTTCGGCATAAGCAACTCACCGGTGTAGGCGGTGACGGGGGAGACGACCTCGACGCCTTTGTAGGTAAAGGTAAGGGACGCCTTGTAATCCTCTCCCGTCTCTTCGAGCGGATCGCCCTCTTTTAGGGCGATGCGTTCGTCGTAGATCATCACGTCTTCCTCTCTGCCGTCCTTGTACTTCACGTGGAACTTCAGGTTGCCGATCGCGTTTTCCTTGGAAAGCTCCTCGCCTTGCGCGGCGTACAAAATGCCGATCGGCGTGATGGATTCGATGACCTCCAAGACCGTATAATCGTAGCGGGCGAGCAAGCCCTTATAATTCAGAAAAATGCTGTAATTTCCGCTCAAAACAGTTGAAAATCCCGTTGCGTTTTCGCGTGTGACAGGGACGGAACGGATCAATCTTTCGCCGTAGTATAGGTCGAGTACGCCTCTCCGACCGAGGGGATCGTTCGGCTCGTAGGAGACGGGCAACGTGCCCGCTCTCACGCGTAGTTCGACCGCTGACGGCGCCAGCACCTTGACAGTCGCTTTGACTTTCTTTCTCTTATAGGTCACGGTGACCTCTTGGGCACCGACCACGTTTGGATCATAGCCCGAGAGCATTGAGGTCAGCACCTCTTCCCGATGCACGAGCCCCGCCTTGGTAGTCGCCTTGACGTTCAGTCCGCCCGCATAGCTTTCTCCTTGTAGGAGAATGACCTCGCCTTCTATCTCCACGCTCTTGACGGGGAGGGTCAGGAACAGGGCGAGGAAGGTGCCGAGGGCTATCGCGACGGCTAGCCCGATCAACGTGGCGGCTCGCCAATGTCGCCCCACGAACCCGAAGAATCGACGGATCGAATTGCCAACCACGCGGAAGGCGCCGCCGATCACCCGCCATAGGCGGAGATTTTTGAATTTTGTCCAAAGTTTTTTCATAGCTGTCCTTCTTGCGTTTACTCCTTTACCGTATAACGGTACAGCACGGGAAGCCCGCCGTAGGAGATCGTGATCTCATAGCTCCCCGCCGTCTCGGTCGAGAAAGCGGCAGCCATCTGCCGAGTGACCGTGATACGCTCGTATCTGCCGTTTTGATACCGTGCGACGAGAGAGACGTCCGATAGCTCGTCGCCGACCTTGAACTCGTCCTTCGATTCTTGCGCGAGCACGACGCTCTGCAAGACGTTCTCGCCGTCTCCTGCGATGAAGGTGACGAAAGCGGAGCAAGTCAGCCCTTGATACGTCACCGTGACCGCGACCGTCCCGACCGTCGTACGAGCATAAGACGAGATCGTCACCCCGTCCGAATCGAGAGGGATCTTGTCCGACGAATAGCCGTAACCGTAGGTTAATTTGAGCATATATAGCGAAAGGTCGGGGGTCGTCCCGACGTAGGTGACGATGGTTTCGGGCACGGAAATGCCGGTCACACGTGTTTTGTCCGCAACGGGATGCACCGTCACCGCGATGTCTTTCGTCGCACCGAGATAAGAAAGACGGATCACAGCCGTCCCCGCCTCCGTAAAGGGTCCGCCGGACAGCATTTCCGCCGTCATCGGCACCCGATCCACGCGGTAGCCGTAGCCGTAGATCGCCGAGACCGTCGCGCCGTCCACCGACACTTCGGGCAAGCCGTCTCCCACAAAGAGGAGCGGAGCGAATCCCGAGACATCGAGCGCGGTCACGGTCGCCGCCTCTTCCTCGTCTATCACGCGGTAAGCCACCTTGACGGCATAGTCACCGAAGGTGACGGTCATTTCCTTATTCTCCGCCTTGACCGAGGTGTCGAACTCCGTAACGTAGCTCTCGAGGACGGGCACGGAATAATCCGCGGCATAGCCGCCGCCGTAGAGGACGGACAGAGCCGCGTTTTCGGGATCGAAGGTTTCTCCCACGCAATATAGCGCGCGGAAACCGTAGGGAGTCACGGAGGTCACCTTCTCCGCGTATGCGGTGGACAGAACGCGCACCGTCATATTCTCGTACGACACGCCGAAACAGCGGATCGTAACGGGGATCTCGACATAGTCGGTCTCGATCGGATCCTCTGGCAGGGTCGCCTCTACCCATTCCTCGCGGAGATCGACGCGCGTCGGCTCCAAATATTTGTAGACGATATAGACCTGCAGCCCCGAAACGTTGATTGGGTCGCCCTGCTTGATCATCGGGAAAACGCCCGCGATCTCGATGTGATCCACGTCGTTCTCTTCGCTCTCGTCATAGACGTGGACGGTGAACGGATACTCTCGCCCGCAATAAACTACCGTCTGCTCGACGTCGCCGACTTTGGACGTGTCGTATCGGATCGTCAGTCGTTCGGTATCCGTGAAATTGATGGTCTCGCGATCGCCGTCCTCGTATTCGACCAAGAATTCGCCCAATCCGTCAAAAACCGCGCCGCACGCGACCGCCGAGGTGTAGCCGGAAGGCAGGGCGCTCTTGATCGAACGCAATACCGTATAACGGTATTCGGCTTGCACGCCTTCCACCGTGATCAAGACGCTCTTTTCTCCCGCCGTCGCCACGTCGAAGGTAGGAGCGTCGGCGGCGGTCGGAGCAACTTCCTTCGTCGTGCCGTCGTCGTAGATCACGGTCGCCTTCGCGCCCGCAGGGAACGCCGCGCCCTTCTCCAATTCGTCGGGGAAGGTACTCTTTATCAAAGATAAAGACGCCGCGGCTTTGACCACCTCGTAGGGATAGTCGCATTCCAAATCGTTGTAAGTGATCTTTGCGACGAAATTGCCGCCTTTATCCGTATGGAACCCCGATACGAGGTTCTCGGTCAACGTGGCGCCGGAAACCTTGCCGCTCTCGTAGAGAACGTCCAATCGTGCGCCCGAAACGTCGAGCGCGTCGCCCACGCCATAACGCGCGCGCGCTCCTACGAGCGTGATCGCCTTCCTAACGTCCTTTTTGACCGTCACACGCAGTACGGTAGAGGCGCCGAGGTAGCTCAGCGAGACCGTCTGGACCCCTATTACGGTAGAATTGAACGAACCGAGCATATACGCAGCGACGGGAACGTGCTCTTGCACCGTGCCGTCCGACATATGCGCCGTAAAGGTCACGGTCGACGGGAATGCCGCCCGTTCGTAGATCACGGAAGGCAGGGTCTCCGCGTCCACCTCGATCGACGTCGCCGTCACAGCCGAAACGTGAATGAGCGCCGTCGCAGAGTAGTCCTTGTATCGAACCGTCACGACGAACTCTCCTGCTCGCGAGCTGTCGAAGCCCGTGATCATATCCTCCGTGATGGGGATCTCTTCGCTGAGTTCGTCGCCCATCTTGATCGTGAGGGTGCCCTGGGGAGAGAGCGCCTCGCCGATCACGTACTCCGTCTTGAAATTATCGGATATTTCCGCCGTTTTTGTTAAAGCGGGCGACGGCTGCCGACACGAAAACAGCAACACGACACAGAGCAAAAGCACCGCGAAAAGCACAATTGCCTTCCCGCGCGTTCCGCGATTTAACCTTTGCCAAGTGCGAAAAATAGTTTCCATACCCGCCATTATAGAATAAAAAAGACGACCTTGTCAAGGTCGAACTCCTGTAAAAACCTACCGTTTCCGGTAAATTATTTTAACAATTCGGGGTGGCGGCGACGGAAAAGGGGACGGGACAACGCCTCAGATCTCGCGTTCTCCGAACCTCTCCGCAAAGCGGAGCGCCTGACGATCGGCGAAGACGTCTGTCGGGGACAGATCGCGTTCCGCACGGTAACGACGGATCGAAGGAATGCGGACGAAAAGCTCGCTCAGCGACACGACGAAGAGAAAGATCGGACCGTATAGGAGCGACTGCAAGTAGTGTCCGTACATTCTGCCTCGGATCGTGCGGGGATGAGCCACACGGTTGCTGACGAAGGCGAAGGTACCGAGCGAAAAGGTGAAGGAATAGGGGTGATAGACGACGACCATGCCGCGATAACGTTGGGTGCGCGAGGTCGGGAGCAAGCCGAGCGCAAAGAGGGCGCCGATCACCGTCTGCAAGGCGCACCAGGTGATCGACAGCAGGAACAGACCGATTCCGATCAGACACTTTTTCGCTTTTTCCATATTTTCTCCGCTCCCGTTAGGGACTGCTAGGGACTTCATAGGGAAAAAGTCCCCCGTATTTCGCATTGTGTTTTAGGGAGAATTACTCCTCGTCCGTAGGTTTCTTCGGCGCTTCTTCGCCCTGCGACGGCTCTTGCTCGCTCGCCCCTTCGGCGGGTCTTGCGGGAGTCTCGATCGCCGGTTCCGCAGGTTCGTCGACGATCGTGATGCCCGCGGGCGCGTCCTTTGCTTTATCCTTGGCAAGGAGGCACTCGACGCTCGCGCCGTCAAAGAGGGCGTCCACCTCGTCCTTGAAGATCGTCTCCTTCTCGTAGAGAAGGGTCACCATCTTTTCCATCACGTCACGGTGGCTCTCGAGGATGCCGAGGGCGCGCTTGTACATCTCGTCGATGATCTTCTTGATCTCGCCGTCCACGAGGCCCGACATCGTCTCGCTGACGTCGCTGTGCTGCCCGTAGGTCTTGCCGATGAAGATCTCGTGGTCGCTGCCGAGGTACATATTGCCGATCACGTCGCTCATACCCCACTCGGTCACCATCGAACGGGCGATCGACGAGGCGCGCTGAATGTCGTTGCTCGCGCCGGTGGAGATGTCCTTGATCACGATCTCTTCCGCCGCTCTGCCGCCGAGCATCATACAGATATTGTCCAAAAGTTTATTCTTGGTGACGTGGCTGTCGTCCGTATCGGGACGGGTCAGCGTGTAGCCCGCCGCCATGCCGCGCGGGATGATCGAGACTTCCTGCACGTCGTCGCAGTTCTCGAGGGAGTGCGCGATGATCGCGTGTCCGCTCTCGTGATAGGCGGTGATGCGTTTGTCGGTTTCGGTCACGACACGGCTCTTTTTCTGCGGGCCCATGATGACCTTGTTGATCCCCTCGAGGATGTCTTCCATAAGGATCACGTGACGATTCGCGCGCGCGGCAAGGATCGCCGCTTCGTTCAGAAGGTTCGCGATGTCCGCACCCGTAAAGCCGATCGTAAGGCGAGCCACGGTCTTGAAGTCGATGTCGCCCGAGAGCGGCTTATTGCGCGAATGCACGCGCAGGATCTCCTCTCTGCCCTTGACGTCGGGCGCATTGACGTAGATCTGGCGGTCGAATCTGCCCGGGCGCAGGAGCGCGGGATCGAGAATGTCCGCGCGGTTGGTCGCCGCCATCACGATCACGCCGTCGTTCGGCTCGAAGCCGTCCATTTGCACGAGGAGTTGGTTCAGGGTCTGCTCCCTTTCGTCGTGACCGCCGCCGAGGCCCGCGCCGCGCTGGCGCCCCACCGCGTCGATTTCGTCGATAAAGACGATACAGGGCATATTCTTTTTCGCTTGCGCAAACAGATCGCGCACACGGCTTGCGCCCACGCCTACGAACATTTCCACGAAATCACTGCCGGAAATGCTGAAAAACGGCACGTTCGCTTCGCCGGCGACCGCCTTGGCAAACAGGGTCTTACCCGTTCCCGGAGG
>JAFZZX010000103.1 GCA_017615515.1 Clostridia bacterium | reverse complement strand
TTCAATATGAACACCTTTTCCAAGATGTGGGGGATCAAGACCCCTGCGGAAGCGAAGGCGATCATCGAGCGCCAGGTCGCCGATCTCGGCATCACCGAGCCGAAGAACCTCGAGGAGCAGGCGCTCCGCCTCGTCGGCAAGGAGATCTACGAAAAGATGATCAAGGGCTATACCGAGAAGCAATGGGGACGCGACTGCCGCGATCTGCCCGCCTTCATCATCAAGCGCTTGCCGCTTCGTTTCGTCTACGACAACAACTATTTTACCGACCGCTTCCAAGGCATTCCCGAGGGCGGCTACACGCAGATCATCGAGAAGATGCTCGCGGGCGCGGATGTCTTGACCGAGACCGATTATTTCGAGTTTATCAAGGGGCACGAAGGCATCGCCGCGAAGACCGTCTTCACGGGTGCGATCGACGAGTTCTTCGGTTACCAATACGGACCCTTGCAATATCGCAGCGTCCGCTTTGAGACCGAGATCTTGGACGAAGAGAACCATCAGGGCAACGCCGTCGTGAACTACACCGCGCGCGAAGTCCCCTATACCCGCGTGATCGAGCACAAGCATTTTGAGTTCGGCAAGCAGCCCAAGACCGTGATCAGCCGCGAATACAGCAGCGAGTGGAAGCCGGGCGTCGAGCCCTATTATCCCGTCAACGACGAGAAGAATACCGCCCTTTACGAGCGTTATAAGGCGCTCGCCGAGACCCGTCCCGACGTGATCTTCGGCGGCAGACTCGGGCAGTACAAATACTACGATATGGACAAGGTGATCGCCGCGGCGCTCGAGATCGCGGGGAAAGAATTGGCGTAACGGACTGACGAATCGCGAGCCGACCGTCCTAAGCAGAAAGGAAAATAAAAAGCCGTTTCTTCGCGAAACGGCTTTTTTTACAGGGCTTTGATCGTGATCCCGTCCGAGATCTCCACGGGGTAAAAGGTCGGGGCGTAGCCGATCAGCGAGTAATAGCGCTCTCCGACGTACTCCTTGAAGGCTTCGACGAGCCCCTTGTGGACGAGGGAGATCGTGGATCCGCCGAATCCGCCCCCCGTCATACGCGAGCCCGCGCAGAGGGGAAAGGCGTTCGCCGCGTCCGCGAGGACGTCGAGTTCTCTGCCCGTGACTTCGTAAAGGTGGCGGAGGGAGTCGTGTGAGGAGCGGAGCAGGGCGCCGAGGGCGGGGACGTCGCCTTTTCGCATCGCCTTGGTCGCTTCCTTCACGCGTGCGGATTCGTACACCACGTGACGCGCGCGTTTTTGAAGGATCGGATCCAATCGGTCCGCCACCGTTTCGAAGTCGTCGGGCGTGACCGCGGCGAGGTGTTCGGCGGGGAAAAATCGGTTGATCTCGGCGAGCGCCGCTTCGCTCTCTTGCCGCCGCTCGTTATACTTGCTGACTACGAGGGAATGCGGCTTGTTGCTGTTTGCGATCACGAAGGTGTAGTCGCCGAGCGCCACGGGGATATACTTGCAATCGAGCGTCGCGCAGTCGAGTAGCATCGCCATCCCCTTTTTGCCGCAGGCGGATGCGTATTGATCCATCACGCCGCAGTTCATGCCGACGTATTCTCTCTCCGCGGCGAGGGCGTATAGGGCGATCTCGACGGGGTCGATCCGCTCTCCCGCGATCGTAAGCAGAGCGGCGATAAAGCTGACTTCGATCGCTGCGGACGAACTCAGCCCGCTCCCGAAGGGTACGCGGCAGTCGGACAGCACGTCGCACCCGAGCACGGGTCTGCCTTCGCGCCGCAGAATGTAGGCGCACGCCGCGAAGTAATCGGCGTATTTTACCCCTTTGTAACTTTCAAGGCGGTCAAGGTCAAGGGTGATCCTGTCGGGCACGTCCGTCCAAGACAGGTTGATCTCATTCCTTCCGTTTGCACGGATATATACGGTGTTTTTTAAGGAAAGAGCAGCGGGCAAGACCTGCCCTCCGCAGTAGTCGATATGTTCGCCGATGATGTTGATCCGCCCCGCGGCGCTCACGGCGAAGTCGAAGTTACGGTCCAAAACTTTCATAGTGATATTGTACCTTTTTTACCTCTTTCCGTCAAGGTTTATCTTTTCTCCCTTCCCACTCCGCTTTCGGCAATAGCCGAAACGTTGGCTCCCCCCTCTTTTGTCGTTTGACTTTACGCGCGCGAGTGTGCTACAATAGCCCTATCAAACTGTGAGGTGACGGTATGGGTTGCGATCATAATTGCGGTGAATGCGGTGAAAACTGCGCGGAGAGACAGGGCGGCATCGAGAAAGAGCGCTTGCACGAACTTTCACGCGTAAAGAAGGTGATCGGCGTGATCAGCGGCAAAGGCGGCGTGGGCAAGTCCCTCGTGACTTCCTTGATGGCGGTCGCGATGCAGCGCCGCGGCTACCGCACGGCGATCATGGACGCGGACATCACGGGTCCTTCGATCCCGCGCGCGTTCGGCGTGTCGGGGGCGGCGTTCGGAGACGAAAGCGGCATTTTGCCGATGGAGACGGCGTTCGGCACCCAGGTGATGAGCATCAATTTCCTACTAGAGAACGAGACCGATCCCGTCGTTTGGCGCGGCCCCGTCCTCGCGGGTATGGTCAAGAACTTTTGGACGCAGGTCGTTTGGAAAGACGTGGACTATATGTTCGTGGATATGCCCCCCGGCACGGGCGACGTCCCGCTGACCGTGATGCAGTCTCTGCCTTTGGACGGCGTGATCGTGGTCAGTACGCCGCAGGATCTCGTGGAGATGATCGTGGCGAAGGCGGTCAAGATGACCGAACTTCTCAAGATCCCCGTGATCGGATTCGTCGAGAATATGTCCTACTTCAAGTGTCCCTCTTGCGGCAAGAATCACCGCATTTTCGGCGAGAGCAAGGCGGAGAAATTGCGCCGTGACACCGGAAAACCCGTGGAAGAATTGCCGATCGATCCCACCGTCGCGTCCCTCGCGGATCACGGCAAGATCGAACTCATCGAAGAAAACCCGCTGACCGTCCTTGCAGACGCGGTGGAGAAACTATGACGACCAAAGCGGTGCTGATGGACGAAGCGGCGCTCACGCGCGCCCTCGTGCGTATTTCGCACGAGATCCTTGAACGCAACAAGGGCACCGAGGATCTCGTCTTGCTCGGCATCAAGACGCGCGGCGTTCCGATGGCGGAGCGTATCCGTGCGAATATCGCGCAGATCGAGGGTAGGGAAGTCCCTTGCGGCTCCCTTGACATCACCCTTTATCGCGACGACCTCAGCGAACTTGCGCCGAGCGCGTCGGTCAAGAGCTCGGACTTTCCCTGCGACATCGTGGATAAGCATGTGATCCTCGTGGACGACGTCCTCTTTACGGGGCGCACCGCCCGCGCGGCGATCGAGGCGATCCTCGACAGGGGCAGACCCAAGACCATTCAATTCGCCGTACTCGTGGACAGAGGACATCGCGAACTGCCGATCCGTGCCGATTACGTCGGCAAGAACGTGCCCACTTCCGTGAAAGAGGTGATCGCCGTCGCCTTCCCCGAGACGGACGGAGAGACGGGCGTCTATCTACGCACGCAGGAGTGATCCTCCCTTTTGATGACCGCAAAAGGCGCAAGCAGACAACAAAGGAAGTTTTGCACTGATCGGTAATGAAAGAAAACGCCGATCGAGATAAATAGGGAAAACAAAAAAGGAAACGCAGATCGACGCGTTCGATCGACAGACAAAAGAAAAAAGTCGGCTCCTCGCCGACTTTTTCTTTTTTGATGCTTGCTTCGCCTTATTTGAGCGCGTCCTTGAACGCCTTGCTGAACTTCAAAACGGGCTTCTTGCTCGCGGCGATCTGGATCTTCGCGCCGGTCGCGGGGTTGATGCCTTCCTTCGCGGGGACGTCCTTCACTTCAAAGGTGCCGAAGCCGACGAGAGCGACTTTTTCACCGGCCTTGAGAGCGTCGGTGATGGCGGCGATAACGGCGTCGAGCGCTTTGCCCGCAGCCGCATTGGTGAGTTCCGCATTCGCGGCGATAGCTTTGATCAATTCGGTTTTTGTCATTTGATTTACCTCCCTTGTGACAAAAATGGTTACTGTTATTGTAACACACAAAATATTGCGTGTCAATACTTCAATTATGTCCAAATGTTGTGTTTTCTGAAAAATAGTGCTATAATGTGCAATTGAGCGGCGCTTTTCCTCGCAAGAGACCGCCGAAAGGAGAAACTATGAAGAGAAAGGTACTTTTCACGGGGCTTTTGGACGCCGAAGAGCGCGCCACCGTGATCCGCTATGCGATCGAGATCGGAGACAGGGCGACTTGCCGTACGAATTGTCTTTTGCGTCCCTTTACGAGCGAGATGCTGGAAGAGGCTTTCCGCGAGCGCGAACGCAAGATAGAGGAGCGCGAACGCGCCTACGTTGAGCGCGCGCGTACTTTCGATCCTGCTAAGACCACGCCCGAGTTCCGCTCCTTTTTCGGCGGAGAAGTCACGAGCGAGAAGTTCGGCAAGTATATCGCCGACCTCATCAAGGAGGAAGAAGCCGCGAAGGCGAGCTTGCGCCGCGCCTACAGCGTCACGGTGGATTACGCCACGCTGACCGCCGAGGACGAGGCGTTTCATCGCTCCCTTTCTCCGCGCGTGACCTTCGGCGACACCACCGAACTGCACGAATTGTGCGACTTCGCGTTGACGAGGGAGATCAAGGACGCCTTTCTCGATTCTTCGCTCGGCGACGATCCCGAAGAGGGGTTCGATTACGGCGCCTTTTTCGTCGGTAAGACTCCGCTGTTTTACGAAGATATTTGCGTTACCGTGGGCGGAGAGAAGGTGCTTGAGACCATCTCGCGCGACGAAGTGATGGATTTCTTCCTGACCGAGGAAGAGATGCGGGGATTCAAGGATTTTGAGCTGAATAAAGAACGCAATCGCAAGATCATCAAGAAGTTGATCTCGTAGTTCTAGGGGGGGAGCTTATATGAAAAAACTGGTTATCATCCTTTTGTGCCTGATCCTGGTGGCGATCGTCGCCGTCACGACCTTTCTCGGCGTGACCGGCTACTATTCCTATCAAGCCTATGCCGAGACCGTCCCGGCGCCCGCCGTGTCCGCGGACGGCTCATTGGTCATTATGAGCGCAAATATCCGCAGACAAGAGAAAGCGCTATGGTTTAACTCGACCTTTTGGAAGTTCGATACCGGCAGCCACCGTTGGTATAAGCGCGCGCAATATTATCTAAAGAATATCGAGACGGTTCAGCCCGATATTTTGGGCGCGCAGGAAGTTCAGCCGGGGCAGTACGAGTTCCTGACCGAGCATCTCATCGGCTACGGGAGCGTGGTCGGGTACCGCGACGATAAGGGCGCTCGTTCCGAGAGTTGTCCGATCTTCTATAACGAGGCTCGATTCACGCTTTTGGACAGCGGCACGTTTTGGCTGTCCGATACTCCCGACGTGATGAGCAAGTATGATGAGTGCAGTGAGTATCGTATCGCCACTTTTGCGAAATTGAGGGATAAATCCACCGGCGTCGTGATCGCCGTTTACAATACCCATCCCGATTGGTCGAGCGTCGAGGCGAGGATAAAGCAGCTTTCCGTCGTCGCGCAAAAGGCGCAGGCGAGCGAGGCGGACAAGGTCGTCATTCTCGGCGATCTGAACTCCGACCGCACCCTTACGGGCGGCAACGCGGGACTTGCCCCGCTCGATGCGTTCTTGAAAGACAGCAAGACCTTCCCGGGCATGACCGATTACGGCGCCACCTTCAACGGCTACGACATCGATCCCGACGGCCCGATGGGACTCGACTATATCTTCCTGCCTGCGGAGAGCACCGTGCTTGCGATAGGCAAGGTCGATACCGTCTATGACGGCGTCTATCCGTCCGACCACTTCCCGATCTGGGCGAAGGTGAAGTTTTGATCCGAGGCGCGATTTATGAAGTTCCTTTCGTATTTAAAGTATTCATTGTTCGCTAAGTCCGTCACGGCGCCCGCGCCGCGCGAGGAGCTCACGATCGTCAGCTATAACATTCGCTATTATAACGATAACTGTGACCACGGCAAGCGCCATTGGTACGTGCGCGCGCCTTACGTTTTGCGTATGATCGAGAAGTTGCAACCGGACGTCCTGTGCCTGCAGGAAGTGCATCCGCCGCAGTATGCTTATCTGAAGAAGCATCTCGCGGGCTACGATTCGGTGATCGGCTACCGCGAAGAGCGGGGCGTCCACAGCGAGGCTTGCCCCATCTTCTATAACGCCGCTCGCTTCACGCTCCTCGATAGCGGCACGTTTTGGCTTTCCGACACGCCCGACGTGCAGAGTAAGTTCGAGGATTCGTGGCATTACCGCATCGCTTCCTTTGCGAAACTTCGCGACGCGGACGGCACCGTCTTTACCGTCTTCAATACCCACCCCGATTATCGCATCGAGGATGTTCGCATTCGCCAACTCCGAGTTTTGGCGGACAGGATCGAAAAGACGGAAGGGAAGGTCATCGTCACGGGTGACATGAACGCCGTAAAAGGAGAGAAGGCTTTGGAGCCGTTCGAGGCGATGTTAAAGGACAGCAAGGATTTCCGCGGCGACGTCTTCGGCGCTACCTTCAACGGATTCGGCGAGAAGCCCGAGGAATGGATCGATTTCATCTATCTGCCGAAGGATTGCACCCTCGTGGATACCGGCATCGACAAGACGCTTTACGACGGCGTCTATCCGTCCGATCACTATCCGATCTACGCGAGGGTACGCCTGTAAGAGCAATTCTTTCGAAAAAAAACGGAAAAAGCGCGGCTTTCCCGTATTGACGGAGAGCCGCTTTTTCGGTTATAATAATAAAAGCGCGTATGAATGATGGCGCAAATATGATTAAGGAGAAAATTACTATGGCGAAATGGATTTGTCCCGTATGCGGTTACGTTCACGAGGGAGACACCGCTCCCGAGTTCTGCCCGGTCTGCAAAGTGCCCGGCAGCAAGTTCAATAAGCAGGAGGCGGAGAGCTTGACCTGGGCGGCGGAGCACGTCCTCGGCGTGGCGAAAGGCTGCCCGAAGGATATTTACGACGGTTTGAAGTCTAACTTTGAGGGCGAGTGCAGCGAGGTCGGTATGTATCTTGCCATGGCGCGCGTTGCGTACCGCGAGGGCTATGCCGAGATCGGCGCTTACTGGGAGAAGGCCGCCTTCGAAGAGGCGGAGCACGCCGCGAAGTTCGCAGAGCTCCTCGGAGAAGTCCTGACCGACTCCACCAAGAAAAACCTCGAAATGCGCGTTGACGCCGAGAACGGCGCCACCAAGGGCAAGTTCGAGCTTGCGAAGAGGGCGAAGGAAGAAGGGCTCGACGCCATCCACGACACCGTTCACGAAATGGCTCGCGACGAGGCGAGACACGGTAAAGCATTCAAAGGACTTTTGGATCGCTATTTCAAATAAGTCGAGCGCGGATAAAGCGGCATATACTTCGTTACCGTTTCAAAAATGGGGCAGTTACGTACAAAAGGAGTACGCGCCTGCCCCTTTTTTCACGGAGCGCCCGTCTCTACCACTTTTTCACCCTCGATATTCAAAAGAAAAATGGAGAGCGCACTAAGTAAAGTTCGATCAACACAATGAACAAACAAGAGTAAAGATCCCCCCGATGCCCGGGAGGATCTTTACTTGATCGAATACGCCGACAGGTTTTCGAGACCGATCGCCGATTCGGATTCGATCATTGGGGTTTTCGAGACCCCATTTGCGAAGGGGTTTCGAGCCCCTTGCTTTTGGTGGGATTTTCGAGACCCCACACGTATGAAGTCAAATACCGACGTGGGTTTTCAAGACCCTGCTTAATGATTCTCAAGATACATTTCGCTCGTCGTATTTGAAGTAATACCAATCTGCATTCCTTTCGCCCCGATGCGAAAGGGTAGTCAGCCCTTCGCTAGCTTGAAATGCTTTACCAATCTTTGTCGCAATAAGGCGTATCTTCCACGCCTTCCGCACGGAGACGCTCGACTTTACGATCCAATTTCTTTCTGCATATCTTTTTGAACCAATCGAAGCGACCGAACAATTTTACCATAGTCGGGGAAATCGAGTAATAGGTGTGAATAAAAGCGCGTCCCCGTTTGGTTGTGGCAAGCGAGTTGTCACGATAGCGGCGAAGTACCCAAACTTGCGGGCAATCATAGCTTCCATAAACGCAGGTTGCGATGTAGCAGCCCTTTTTTTTATTTGTTTTAGATTCGAGTGAAGGAACCTCAAAGGTTGGATCCACTTCTTTGACTTTCCGTGCGATTCAAACGATATATTCCGCGCTGATCAAATACTCTTTGACATCCGATGTGGGCGCAAACTTCTTGTTTATCATATTGTACCAAGAAGCACGCAAATATAAAAGAATGCTGTTATACTCAGGTTTGGAGGTTAAGTTACGCTCTTTAAAAATGGTTAAAAGTTTATTGTCAATGGCGCTGAACGTGTCACTGCAGGCGCATATCGTTTCAACGACCAAGGGACGAAGCTTGCGATATAAATCATTATGGACCTTCCCTGCGGCGGAAAAGATGAAATAGTTTTCGTGTTGGTGAAGAAGGGCTGCTGCACCATCGGCAATGCCTACTAATCGATTCGAAAGATGTTTCGAAATGATATCTAATCTCTTAAGCGCTTCTTCGTCGTCGCAATCGGCAACGGCCATATCGCAAGCAGAGGGGAGTGTATTGCCGAGTTTTCGAGCAACATTGGGTGCCTGTGCGTTGGTAAAAGAGGTAAATTCGCCCAAATATGTGTAGAAATAGGCTTCCCAATTGGAGGGATCTTCATCCAGTATTTGTTTGTAGTATTCAGCGGCATGCGTCAAATCGTTTACCTCGATCGATTTTCTTGCTCGTTCATAGAGGTTTGACAGTTTCTTCGACGTCTCGGTTTGGTCTGTCGTTTTTTTTGTATCCTCCGGGATGTGTTTTGCTCCACAGGATTGACAAACGAATACTCCGTTTTCTTCAACAAAATCGTGCCCGCCGCATTTTTCGCATATCAACACTATCATGGGTTTCTCCTTTGAATGATATTACGCTTCTCTATAATGATTTACTTGACGCGCAGGATCAAGCGTTGTGGCTGCACGCAGATTTCGATCTTAACCAAATTATATTCTAACTTTATTAGAAAGTCAATAATATTTTTCTAGGATTTTTAGAATATAGATATGTATGGAGAAAGGATTAGGGAATTAAGAAGAGAGCGTAATATGACGCAAAAGGAACTCGGCGTAGCGATCGGCGTGGATTTTCGCACCGTCAGTTTTTGGGAAACGGAACGATTCGAGCCGAATATTTCTCAAATCATAAGGTTATGCAAGTTTTTTGAGGTAGATTCCGATTATTTGATTGGACTAAAAGACTTTTAATAAGTCGGTTTTCCGCATTTCGCCTTTATTCACATCGGGGTTCTTAAAATCAAGGATTTTTTAGTGTACTTGCGCTCGTCTCTACCACTTTCTCCGCGCTCGATTGGATGTAAAGTGGTCGAGCCTCGTATCTTCACTCTTCGTTGCCCTTATTTATATATAGGATTTTTGAGCGTTCGTCTCTGCGCCACTCTCCGCGCCCGATGGATTAAAGAGAATCGAGCCTTGCATTTGCGAGCCCTTCTCCGAAGTCTCTGTAATGCGGATAAAAAAAAGAGGTCTTTGGGAGAGACCTCTCTTTTCGTTAAAACACAAACCCCAGTCCAAACGCGATCAGGAAGGAAATGCCCGCGACGGACGCCATATTGAGTTCAAAATAGCTCATCGCAAGGGCGGCGGCGGTGGCGATCGCGGCGGCGGGCAGGCTTCCCGTCGAATAGAATACGTACGGGAAGGTCAGCGCCGCAAGCACGGCGTAGGGCAAATAGTAGAGGAAAGATTTCCAAAACGGAGAATCGATTTTTCTCCGAATGAAGACGAAGGGCACGAAACGCGGCACCAGCGTGGCGACGAACATCAGCGCCGCCGAGATAAGCAGGTAAGAAAGGTTCATTCGCTTTCCTCCTTTTTCAAGGCGACGTCCCCATCTTCCGTCTCTTCCGTTTTTCTCGGGAAGATGGCGGCGGCGATCGAGGTTGCCGCAATGGCGGCGAGGATCACCCGAAATCCCATCGGGATCTTATTGAGGTAAGGGATATAGTATAGTCCGCAGGAGATCGCGGCGCCCGCAAGGACGGCGAGGGCGATGCCTTTGTGCTTTTTCATCGGCGGCAGGAAGATCGCGATATACATACAATAGATTGCGATGCCTGCGGCGGCGATCACGCTCGTGGGGAATACGCCGCCCAAGAGGTAGCCCGCCAGGGTGCCGAGTTGCCATCCGATATAGGGCAGGGTGGAGAGCCCGAAATAGTAGGCGGGGGTGATCGCACTCCCTTTCTCGCTCGCAAGGGCGAAGACTTCGTCGGTCAAAAAGAGGCTCATCGCGAAGCGGGTGGCGGGCTTTATGCGGATCGTCACCTGTTGCGATAGGGAGAAACTCATCAGGGCGTAGCGCAGATTGATGACGAATACCGCGAGGGAGAGTTCGAGATATCCCGCGCCGAGTCTAAGGAGTTCTATGCCTGTGAATTGCCCCGCCGAAGTTAGGTTGGTCGCGGAGAGCAGGGAGGCAAACCACAACGGCAGATCGATTCGTCTTGCCGCCAACCCGAACGTGAAAGACACCGCCAAATAGGCGATGGCGACGGGGATCGCTTTTTTCAGTCCGAGTAGGTAGTTCTCCTTCGTATTCATGCGATAACTATATCACCGTGGTAGCGCTATGGCAAGCAAAACCGCCTCGCCTTTGCTTTGACGATCGAATATTGTTTTTTTGCGAAAACTCGGTTGTCTATCGGCGCGTTTTATTGTATAATGCTTTCGATCATTCATTTGGAGGAATGCTATGAAAAGAATCGCAATAATCACCCTTATCGTTTGTTTTGCGGCGGCGCTTTCCGTTGGTTGCTTCAGCGGTTGCAGCCTTTTCAAGAGTATTTCGCTCGACGAAGCGAAGACCAACCTGGAATCGGCGGGCTATGAAGTCACCGTTATGTCCGGAAAGGAATACGTTGAATCGGATAATAACCCCTATCCCTTCATTATGGAGTTTGAATTGGATCATTATCTTTATGCCGTGAAGGGCGAAGACGTTATCCACCTTTATTTCTTCTCCACCATCGACGACGCGTCGGACAATTATGATTTTATGACCGGCGAAAAGGGGCAGACGAGCGGACAGAAGAACGAACTCGTTTACTTCGGCACGAAGCAGGCGATTTCCGACGCAAAGATCTGATAGACTTTGATGCTAACCGAGATGAAAAAAGAGACGTCCGCAGACGTCTCTTTTTGGATTCTTTTCGTTATTTGAGTATGAATTGCATTCTGACGGGGTTGTGATCGGAATAGACGAACTTCTTGTTGACGTTCTCCACGCTGACGCAGGTCACGTTCGAGGTCACGAGGAAGCCGTCCACAATGATCGTGAAGTTGCCCTCTTCATAGGGGACGTCGCAGTTGCGGCAGGTCGGCTCGAGCTTCGCATAGTTCGTGCAACGGGTGATGCAGTCGGGCAAGAGATCGGCGGGGAAGGGTTGTGCCCAACCGAAATCGGTCGTGCCTGTGCCGGGGTTCAGCTCCTGCGTCGAAGTGCCGGTGAAGTCGTGGTTGAAGTCGCCGCCGCACACGCAGTAATTGCCCGCCTCGTACTCTGCTTTCATATCGTTGAAGAGCATCGTCATCTGTCCCGTGCGGATCTCGTCGCTGCCGCCGTACGCCGAGAGGTGCACGTTGTAGAGGATGAGTTCCTTTCCGCCCGCGACCGCGACGCGTGATTTGCTGTAGCAACGGTCAAGGTCGAGCAGTTTGGAGATGCCGGTCGAGATCGGCAACGAGCGGCGCACGCCCGCCGTGATGTCGTAGCGCGACAGCGTCATGATCTCGCTGTTCGAGGCGCCGTGCGGCTTAAGGATCGGGTACATCAGGAAGGCGGAGTGGTAGTTGACCGCCGCCGTGTAATCGTACTTTGCGAATTGATCCATGATCAATTTGCTTTCGTCGATATGATAGCTTCTCGTGGAGTCGAAATCGACTTCTTGGAAAAGGACGAAATCGGGATCGTACCCTTTTGCGGTCAGCGCGGCTTCGGTGACGTTAGAGGTCACTTCCTCCTCGCTACGTCCCCAAGACTCTTTTCCGCCGTCCATAAAGAACGTGAAGTCTTGGCTGTATGCGCCGAATCCGATATTCTGCGTGATGACCGTATAGATCTGCCCCTTGTTTACCGATTGCTTTTCGGCGTTGCCCGCGGGGGTCAAGGCGAGGTTGTCTTCCAAACGCGAGTAGGAGAGGAAGACGTAGGCGAAGTATCCGCCCGCGACGAGTATCACGATCAAGATGAGGATCAGAAGGAACTTAAAAAACTTTCTCATATAATTCTCCTAATTTATTTTGATTTGTCCGAGTACTTCTCCGACTTTTTTTCGAATGGTAAATGCGCCCGGGATCTCCGCCGTATCCCCGAGGTTGATGACCACGAGGTCTTTTCCCTTGAAGTAGCGAATGAACCCTGCAGCAGGGTAGACGGTCAGCGAGGTGCCCGCGATGATCATCGCGTCCGCTTCGCGTATCGCGCGGATCGCGCCCGAGACCACGTCGTCGTCCAAGCCTTCACCGTACAGTACGACGTCGGGTTTGATCACGCCGCCGCATTTGCAGTGGGGCACGCCTCTTTGCGACTTGATCGCTTCGAGTCCGTAAAACTCGCCGCAACGGGTGCAATGGTTGCGCCTGACCGAACCGTGCAGTTCGTAGACCTTTTTACTGCCCGCGTCGTCGTGCAACCCGTCGATATTCTGCGTGACGACGGCGCCGAGGCGTCCCGCTTGTTCGAGCCGCGCGAGGAATCGATGCGCCGCGTTGGGCTTGGCTTCGTAGGCGAGGATCTTGTCGCGGTAGAACTCGAAAAAGTCTTCCGTCCTATCTACGAAACAATCGTGCGACAGCATATATTCGGGCGGAAACTTGTACTTTTGGTTATACAGTCCGTCCTTGCTGCGGAAATCAGGGATACCGCTCTCGGTACTGACGCCCGCGCCGCCGAAAAACACCAGCCGTCGGGCTCTGTCCACGATCTCTTGCAGTTTTTGTATTTGCATATCTTCCATAGTATAACTATATCACAGGACGGCCCCTCTTTT